>UQGS01000038.1 GCA_900540685.1 uncultured Catenibacterium sp.
GTAATCATTCTTCTGAAGTTGAAGATTCTTTCTTCTTCGAAGAACATATGTTCTGTACGGCATAATCCGATACCTTCAGCACCAAATTGAGCAGCCTGTTTAGCATCTCTTGGAGTATCCGCATTAGTTCTTACATATAATTTTCTTTCTTTATCAGCCCAAGCCATGAATGTTTCAAAATCACCACTAATAGCAGCAGGAACAGTCTTGATCTTCTGAGCAAATACTTCACCTGTAGAACCATTTAATGATACATAATCACCTTCAGTTAATACTGTACCATCTGGTAATGTTAATGTCTTCTTATCTTCAGAAACTCTTAATACACCACAACCAGCAACACAGCAAGTACCCATACCACGAGCAACTACTGCAGCGTGAGATGTCATACCACCACGTACTGTTAAGATACCTTTAGCTAAGTTCATACCTTCGATATCTTCTGGAGAAGTTTCATTACGAACTAAGATCATATCCTGTACACCATTTGCATGAGCTTCCTGAACATCTTCAGCTGTGAAGTAGATATGTCCAGTAGCAGCACCTGGAGAAGCAGCTAAACCTGTCGCAACAGCCTTTGCAGCCTTATAGTCTTCTTTATCGAAGTTTGGATGTAATAGCTGATCTAACTGTTTTGGTTCAACCTTTAATAATGCTTCTTCTTCGTTGATCATGCCTTCTTCAACCATGTCAACAGCAATCTTTAATGCAGCCTGAGCAGTTCTCTTACCATTACGAGTCTGTAACATGAAGAGTTTACCATCTTCAATTGTGAATTCCATATCCTGCATATCTTTATAATGATCTTCAAGAATATGACAGATCTTCTGGAACTGTTCATAACATTCAGGCATTACTTCATTTAATGTAGCGATTGGCTGAGGTGTTCTGATACCAGCAACAACGTCTTCACCCTGAGCGTTCATTAAATATTCACCGAATAATTTATTTTCACCAGTTGCTGGGTTACGAGTGAAAGCAACACCAGTACCTGATTTATCACTTCTGTTACCATAAACCATCTGCTGAACGTTTACAGCTGTACCCCAAGAACCTGGGATATCATTTAAACGACGATAAGTGATCGCACGATCATTGTTCCAAGAACCAAATACTGCTTCAACTGCAGCTAGTAACTGTTCGATTGGTTCCTGTGGGAAATCAACACCTGCATGTGCTTTATAAGCTTCTTTATATACTGCAACAACTTCTTTTAAGTCTTCTGCAGTTAATTCTGTATCGAATTCAACACCTTTTTCTTCTTTGATTGCATCGAATTTATGTTCGAAGTCTGATTTTGGGAATCCTTTTACAACGTCAGCGAACATCTGGATGAAACGACGATATGAATCATATACGAAACGTTCATTTCCAGTTGCAGCAGCGAATTCCTTAGCTACTTCATCATTTAAACCTAAGTTTAATACTGTATCCATCATACCTGGCATTGAGATTCTTGCACCAGAACGTACAGATACTAATAATGGGTTCTTTGGATCACCTAAAGTTCTTCCAGTGATTTCTTCAAGCTTTTTAACGTGTTCAACGATCTGTCCTTTAATATCATCTGAGATCATTTTTCCGTCTTCATAATATTGTGTACAAGCTTCTGTAGTCACTGTAAAGCCCTGAGGTACAGGTAAACCGATACCTGTCATTTCAGCAAGGTTGGCACCTTTACCACCAAGGAGATTACGCATATCCTTGTTACCTTCACTAAATAAGTAAACATATTTTTTCATAACTACTAAATCCTCCTTATGTCTTTTCACTTCTCTTATTATACACTTGAAAGGGCTTACTTGCAAACGCTTTCTTTTTTGTAATTGATTACACATTAAAAAAAAGCCCTATATAAGAGGATTATTATTGTTAAAAAAATAACAACTATTTTCTCTTAATGGGCTAAATGATGGATAATTGTGATTAATTGATCTGTTTGAAGTGTATGAAGCATGTCAGGATTTTTATAATACACTTCATATAGAAGATGATGTTTTGCCTCATAATCTTCCTTAGTGATATAAATAACAGGTAATGTTTCAAGAGATTTATTGTTTATATCATAGATATAAGAATGCTTCATTCCCTTAATACGTGACAAGTGAGACTTGTATTGATATAGATTTCTCACCCCTAAATGAATAACTGTTTCACACTTTAAAGATAAGTGATGAGATGCCATATCTGACACAATCAAAAGACCGCCCTTTTTATTAAACTCATGCATGATGCGATACATAGTAGCACGATTCATAAATTGATGAATCATGAAATTGGCATGAAGTTCCTCTGCATAATAAACAACATCTTCATAGCTTTGTACAAAGATTACCTGCTTCTCTTCTTTATTAAAATAATCATCCTGACAAATAAAATGTGTACATTCAGGAATGGATAAGTCTTCCTGAAGTATTATCTTGATATCATTCTTTAAATAATCATGATGTTTAAGACCATAAAGAATAGAAGCGCAATCTAGAGGCAAATGTGTCTTGATTTCTTTGATTTCTCTTATTTCTTCACTAGAGAAATCATGAGAATCCTGATAGATAAGATAAGAGACAAAGTTTGTATCAATGACTTTTCTTCTGATATATTCAAGTAATTTAGTCGGTGTGGTAAAGAGTATATCAATACCCTTATAGATTGTCTGACATTCTTCGAATGTATTGGTTCCTGAGTAGGATGTGACAAAACGATATTGTGTGTATTTATTATATTCTTTCATATTAAAAGAAGAAGACATGAGTTCTTCTTTATGTCCAAGCAAGATGATCTGTGTCTTCTCTTCATGAATCATTGAGGCTAGCATGGGTGGAATGATGGATAATAGGCGGTCCTTGGAAGAATCAACATTTAAGATAAATGACTGATTCTTCTCAATGAGTCTATAGGACTGCTTCTGAATCAATCCAGGGGCAATCATTCCCATATCGCCTAATGCATGAATGACTTCATCAGGCCATGTATATTTAATAAATTTCTTCATCATTTAGACAAGATATATTGTCTTACTTTAGAAATGAAATAGAGAGAACCTGTAATAAATACTACACCTTTATGATTAAATGCTTCGTCTACTGCATGTTTCCAGTCTTCATCTATCTTCACTGGGAAGTCTTCAGCGAGTTGTTTGGCAGTTGCACGGCGAGGATGATCAAACTCAGTCACAGTAATATCTTTAGATAAAGAGAGTAATGTCTGCAACATATGATGAGTATCCTTGTCTCCTAATGCTGAAAAGATGATCTTGATATCTTTAAAATCACGCGCACTTTCAAAGAAGGCATCCATTCCTTCTCTATTATGTGCACCATCTACTATAATTAATGGATCCTTATGGATTGTTTCAAAACGTCCTTCCCAGACTGCATCATGCATACCTTTTTCTAGATCTGCATCCTTGAATGGGAATTCTTTTCTAATATATTCTAATATATTAATCGCAAGAGCACTGTTAGTGACCTGATAATGTGCTGAAGTAGAGAGATCAATATGATAGCCATGATAATCATAAGAAATAGAGGCACCATAATAGACACGTTTAGGTTTTCTTATTTCAATGACATAAGAATGATGTTTATGGGCTTCTTCATAGAAGACTTCTAGACATTCTGGTCTTCTTTCTGCTGTCATATAAGGAATACCACGTTTAATGATTCCTGCTTTACTTCTAGCAATACTAGCATATGTATTACCTAAGAAGTTGATATGATCCAAACCAATATTTGTATTGACTGTAAGTATTGGAGAAATGATATTTGTGGCATCCAGTGTTCCGCCGAGTCCTACTTCAAATAAGGCAATATCAACTCCCTGTTCAATAAAATACATCACCGCAATAAAGACTTCTATTTCAAACTTAGAGAGCTCATAGGCCATCCAGTCATCCATATAACGGTTTGCATAGCGTACAATAGTCGCTTCATCGATTGGTTCATCATTCACACGAATGATATCTAAACGATTCACTAAAGCAGGAGATGTAAATGTCCCTACCTTATAACCAGCACACTTCAATACTTCTTTCGTATAGTTAGTGGTAGAGCCTTTTCCATTGGTTCCACCAATATGAACACATGTGAGTTTAGTCTGTGGGTCATAGAAGTCATACATGAAGTTCTTGAAGTTAGCGAGAGAATAAACACGATCCTTTTGTGCTTCAATAAATTCTAATACCTGATCATAATCATTAAAACGAGGAAGAACTGGAATTGTCTTCTTCAACAAATAACGACCGTTGGATTCTACATCTACGACATAATCATGCTGCTTAAAGAAAGACAAATGTTCTTCATCCGTATAGGCAGTCAATGGTTTTGTCACAAATCTTTCTGCCAATTCAAGAAGTTCTTCCTGTACAAGTGTATCCTGATAATCTTCAGATACATATATGAAAGATATATTGGATAAATCAAGTAATTCTAATATACCTACAATCACTTCTCCACTATAAGCCAAAAAGATCATCTTACATGGATCCTTTAAAGCTCTTGATGTTTCATAATAGTCTTTTGCGAGAAACTGGACAATAGAGTCAATATCCTCTTTTGTCGCAATCTTATATTCAAAATTTTCATTCATTTTTATCACCTGTTGATATATTAAAGTAAAAAGGATGGTTTGACCATCCTTTTTTTGTCAATTATTAGATTTTCTCAAAACGATCAACATCAACCACAAATACTGTAGCTCCACCAACAAGTACATCTACCATAATTGGTGTAAAGAATTCTCCCATTTCTGTAGGTGGAACTGTAGGTTCCTTTTCTACACGTTTCTTTGCATTGGCTTTAATGATTTCAATAGCGCTATCTACCTTATCATCATTTGTTCCTACAAAGAATGTTGTATTACCCTTCTTTAGGAAACCTCCTGAAGTAGCAAGCTTAGTCACAAAGAAACCACCTTCAGTCAAAGCGCTCTGGACAGTAGAACTGTCATCATTATTCACAATCGCAATTATAAGTTTCATACTATTGACCTCCCTAATATGAATTAGTTATGTACTTATATTCTAGCATATTTGAAGACAAAAATACACCTATATTATATAATGGCTCATGGTGATTTAAATGAGTATACAAGAAGAATTAATAAAGTGGTATGAAGAAAATAAACGTGATCTTCCTTTTAGAGATATTAAAGATCCTTATAAGATATGGGTGAGTGAAATCATGTTGCAGCAGACAACCGTGACTGCAGTGATTCCCTACTATAATCGTTTCATAAAAAGATTTCCCGATATTAAGACTCTCGCAAGTGCCTCAATAGAGGAAGTCTATAAGTATTGGGAAGGATTAGGGTATTATCGTCGTGCATTACATCTACATAAGAGTGCACAGATGATGAAAGATAGCTTTCCTAGAGAATATGAGGATGTTCTTGCACTTATTGGTGTAGGGCCATATACAGCGAGCGCTATCATGAGTTTTGCATACCATCAGCCTTATATTGCGGTAGATGGGAATGCATTAAGAGTAATAAGCAGATTATATGAGGTAGAAGATAATATTGCCTTGAATAAGACTGTGAAGAAGATCACAGAGATAGGCAATAAGTTAGTGATAGGATATGACTCCGCAAAGATCAATCAAGGGATCATGGATTTTGCGAATGCGATATGTTTACCTGTTCATCCTAAATGTGACATCTGTCCTATGCAGTGCTATTGTAAAGCCTATTCAACAAATAAGCAGGAAGTACTTCCTATCAATATCAAGAAGGTTAATAAGAAGAGTGTGTCTTATATGACAGGTATTGTGCTATATGATGATGAAGTGATGCTTATTAAAAATAAAAATGGTTTACTAGAAAATATGTATTTACTCCCTCAATATGAAGTAGAGAGTCCTTATTCCTTTATAGATTCCTTTAAAGAAGAGTATGGTATAGAGTTAGAGGTATTATCCCATTTAAAGGATTTTAAGCATGTATTTACACATCGTACATGGCATATGCATGTTTATGTATTTAGAGCAAATAAACGTTCTATTGACTTCTATACAAATAAAAAGCAGGAGGAACTTACTATTCCTACTGCTCATAAGAAAATACTAAAGTATTATCAAGGCTGATTAGAAATAATCAGTCTTATTTGTTCATGTCATATTTTTCAATGATTCTTGCAACAACTGGATGACGTACTACATCTAGTGCTGTTAAGTATACAAAGGAAATACCTTTCACACCATCTAAGATCTTCATAGCATGCTTTAAGCCATTTGTTGTCTGTTTAGGTAAGTCAATCTGAGTAATATCCCCTGTAATACACATCTTAGAGTTAAAACCAAGACGTGTTAAGAACATCTTCATCTGATTGTCTGTTGTATTTTGTGCTTCATCTAGAATAACATAAGCATCTTCTAGTGTACGACCACGCATATAAGCAAGTGGAGCTATTTCAATAATACCCTTTTCAATCAGTTTCTCTGTATTTTCTGCACCTAACATATCATAAAGTGCATCATAAAGAGGTCTTAAATAAGGATCAATCTTTTCTTTAAGGTCTCCTGGAAGGAATCCTAGATTTTCTCCTGCTTCTACAGCTGGTCTAGTAAGAATGATTTTCTGTACTTCATGATTCTTTAATGCCTGTACAGCAAACACTACAGATAGATATGTTTTACCTGTACCAGCTGGGCCAATCGCAAATACAACATCATGATCCTTTAAAGAATGATAGTATTCTAGCTGTCCCATCGTCTTAGGATAAATGATCTTACCATGACTTGTACGCGCAATATGAATATCAAATAGAGAATCCATTTCATCAAGCTTACCATTACGTCCTAACTTGATGGCATATACAACATCTCTTTTAGAGATACGCACATCCTTTTTAGTCAATTTCGCAAGTACCTGAATAACCTTTTCTAATACAGGATCACTATGATCTAAATAAATATCTGTACCACGGACATTGATTGCAGTCTCAAATTCATCTTCTAATAATGCGATATTCTCATCACGTGGACCACATAATAATTGAATGGCATCTAAGCTATATCCACTTAACTGAATCACTTTTTCCATAAAATCTTCCTTTCATTGAAAAAAAGAAGAGTCAGATGACTCTTCTAAAAATAAATCTTATCTACGACGTTTCTTCTGGTTCTTTCTAGCTGCTTCTGATTTCATTTTTCTCTTTAAACCAGGTTTAACATAGAATTCTCTTTTACGAGCTTCAGCAAGGGTTCCTGTTCTAGAAACTTGTCTCTTAAAACGACGTAAAGCATCATCTAAAGATTCATTTTCTCTTACTACTGTCTTTGCCATTGAACTTTCCCCCCTTTACCGCTAAATTCGAATATGATTATACACAATGATTTCTAATAATGCAAGCCTTTTTTGACTTAAAGTTTAGAAATCATCTTCTTGTTCTTCATTGTATAATTTCTTTGCATATTCCTGTGCAATAAACTTATCTCCAGGATAAGGTGTATTGCCTACAAGTGAAGTCATGAACTGTTCATGACCTTTTCCTAGGATTAAAATAACATCTCCCGCACAGGCTGAATCAATCGCCTGCTGAATCGCAAAACGACGATTGGTGATGATCACAGAAATAGGATCTATAATCTGTTCTTGAATCTGTGAACAGATGCCTTCAATATCATCATCTCTTTCATCCTGTTCTGTCAATATAACATAATCACAGTACTTATTCGCTAAAGCACCGATCTTACTTCTTTTATGAATATCTTTACGTCCCGGTGCACCAAATACTGCAATCAAATGACCATTTCCTTTGACACTATGTACAAACTTGAAGACTTCTTCAAAGTTATGTACATGCTGACAATAGTCCACAATGATATGGAATGGCTGTTTAACAGGAACAACTTCCATTCTACCTTCTACTGGCTGAATATATTTGATGGCATTCACGATTTCATCAGGCGTCATTTCTAAGGCATAGAGTGTTGTCAGTATTGCGAGTGTATTAGATATATTAAAAGGTGCAATAATAGGCACTTCTACATGATAGTAATGATTCTTGATGTATATATTAAATGCCGAATGATCAATATAATATTCAATTTCTCTCGCCATGATATCAGCTTTATGGTGAATACCATAGGTAAGGATTTTTGTATGGTCTGCCATATCCTTATAATTTGTAGATAGATAATGATTAAAGCGTACTTCATCCGCATTGAGGATGGCGTAACCGCCTTCTTTAAGTAGTCTAAAGAGCTTGACATAGGACATCATCAGATTATCTACAGTGCCATGGAAGTCCATATGTTCTTCATAGGCATTTGTGAATACGACAATACTGAAGTTAACAGAATCAACTCTTTTTAAAGCTAAACCATGAGAAGAAACTTCAAGAGTAAATCCTTTCACATTCTCTTTAACCATGTTATAGAAGTTACGATGTAAACAGATCGGATCAGGTGTAGTACCTGTCATCTGCATCATTGTAGGTCCATATTCTATCCCATTATTTCCTACATAGCCCATCTTTAAATATCGACCAAGTAATCTAGCCACTACGCGGGCTACAACTGTTTTACCACTTGTTCCTGTGACACCTATTCCTGTCATCTTATATGAAGGATGATCATAGAAGAGATCTGCCACACGGTTGAGTTCATCTAAGACATCTGGTACCTGGATATAGACAATACCCTGATAATAACGACGTAACGGCTTAGAATGAACAATACATTTAGCCCCTTGGAAGATGGCATCATCGACATATTTATGACCATCTGTCACAAGTCCTTCAATACAAAAGAAGATAGAATCCTTTCTCACATAACGGGAATCGCTATGTATAGATTCAATCTTCAAATCACTTTCAACATTAAAAAGCTCATTAAGCTTCTTCACTAGAAACCACCCCGATTAAATCATAACCTCGATGATCTGTTACTTTCACTTTATAAATATGTCCTTCTTTTAAAGAAGTATCTGCTACAAGAACCTTTAAATAGTTAGACGCATGACCAACCATATAGCCATCCTTTTCTTCTTCTATTAATACTTCTAGTTCCTGATTCATTTCAGATAATGCGAATTCAGTCTTTAATTCATCAGAGAGCTGTAATAGTCTTCTGACACGGTCTTTCTTGACATCCCCTGGCACCTGATTAGGCATTCTATCTGCAGGTGTGCCCTTTCTTCTAGAATAAGGGAAAACATGTAACTGATTGAAATGAAGCTTCTTGATCCAGTCATAAGTATCTTGGAAGTCTTCTTCTGTTTCTCCAGGGAATCCTACAATTACATCTGTAGTAATAGAAATACCAGGTAATGCTTCTTTGAGTTCAAAATATTTCTTTTCAAATTCAGCTGTATTATAATGTCTTGCCATTCTTCTTAGAATAGAATCAGTTCCAGACTGAATTGGAATATGAAGATGATCTACAATAATAGGACTCTTTCCAATGAGTTCAATGATTTCATCACTCACCTGACTCATTTCAATAGAAGAAATACGTAATCTCTTTAATCCTTTGATCTTTGTTGTTAAGTCTACTAATAGATCATAGAAAGAATAATTATCTAAATCAACACCATAGCCTGCTGTATGGATTCCTGTTAAGACGATTTCTACAAATCCTCTGTCTACTAATTCCTGTGCCTGTCTTAAAACATCTTCCTTAGGACGAGAACGCACACCACCGCGGGCATAAGGGATAATACAATATGTACAGAAGTTGTTGCAGCCATCCTGGATCTTTAGGAAGGCTCTTGTCTTATTCTCAAATGCATGAATGCTTAAGTCTTCAAAACGAGAAACCTTCATGACATTCTCAATTTTCACAATCTGTTTATGTGTAGCCTTGTATTCTTCTACAAAGTCTACAATAGATGCACGATGTTGTGTCCCTAGTACGATTGAAACACCTTCAATACCAGTGATTTCTTCACTTGCTACCTGAGAATAACATCCTACTACACAGATCACCGCTTCAGGATTTGTACGATGTGCCTTACGGATCATCTGTCTTGATTTAGAGTCTCCTGTGTTTGTGACAGTACATGTATTAATAACATATACATCTGCAGGAGATTCAAAGTCGATATTGTCATATCCTCTCTTCTTGAATATTTCTAACATCGCTTCTGATTCGTAGCTGTTTACTTTACAGCCTAATGTATGAAAAGCAACTGTTGCCATTGTCTCACTTCACTTTCTTTATTAATTTCTTATAGGTACGATCACTGATCAAGAAATGATCATACATGTATTCAATGAACTGTGAATATTCACCATGTTCATAATATTCCACTAATTCTTTTGCATCTTCCATAGATGCCTTATTAGAATGACGATTATCATCACCAACCACTAAACGACAGATGAGCGAATAATCTTCTTTCACAAATAAATAGATTGTGCCTAATTCTTCATAAAAATAGGCAATATGGGATTCATTTTCATAAATCTTTTCTAGACTAGAAAATGATGTATCAAATAAGATTGGTCCATAATATCTAAAGGCTGTATCTAATGTGACTGGTTGATTCTTTACATATTCTGCATGTTGCTTTAATAAGAGAATCTGATAATCATTGATATACCAGTTATTGATATCAGGAGAATAGATAGGAATATAAATATCTCTTGAACTTTCTTCATCATAAAAATGAGGGAGTGTGTCTAATACATTCTTTAAATCATTATTGAACATCTTTCGCTTTTCTTCATAAGTGATATATTCAAACATATCATAATGACCTGACGCAAAAAGATTATAAGACCCTTCAATGGCTTCTTTTACATCTAATGCACGTAAAAGGATTTCCATATTGAATAATTCCATTTCTGATTTTACCTTAAAACGAATATTCAAGTCTTCTAGTTCTTTTTTATGTTCTTCACAATAATGATATAAGCTCGTTTTATTGTATTTGATATCCCTGCTGTATTTATTAATGACTGCAATAAAGTCCATATTAATCCCCCAATTCTCTTCTATACCCTATAACACTCAGCATATATAAAGGCGCTGTTTCACTTCTTAGAATACGATTCCCAATAGAACATGGTACAACACCCATAGTCTGCATCTTTTCTACTTCCTGAAGATCAAAACCACCCTCTGGTCCTACAATAATAGTAATAGAATTATGAAGGTCATTAAGTGCTTTTGTGAAAGCATGATGTTCACCATTCTTGCTTTCTTCTTCATATGCCACAACATTGACTTCAGATAAATAATCCTTTAATTGTGATAATTGAATAGGTGGTGTAATTTCTGGAACAATCTGTCTATGACATTGTTCACTTGCTTCCTGTGCAATGCGAACAAAACGTTCCTTCTTCTTATTGAAGCGCGCTTCATCCATCTTCACAATACTTCTAGAAGCACGTAATGGTACAATACGTGTCACACCAAGTTCTGTTGCTTTTTGAATCACAAATTCAAACTTATCACTCTTAGGCAGGCCATAAACAAGAGTTACTTCAACATCCAGTTCATTATCTTCCTGAAGTTCTTCTTTGATTTGTAGTAAACCCTGCTTTGTATCGATGATTTCACACAAATAAACATGCTTGTCTTCATCAATACAGATGACATGTTCGCCCTTTTCCATACGCATCACCTTAGTGATATGCTTATACATAGAATCATCAGCGATAATGACATCATTTTGTCTATAATTGTTTTTAATAAAATATCTCTGCATAGTCATCTCTCCTCTAGCATTCTACCATTTTTATGAAACAATGAAAAGAAAAAAGAAGATAGAGAGGGTTCTATCTTCTTTCATAGTTTTATGCTTCTCTGGCTACAAAACCATCATTATAATCAATCACAACATGACTGTTTGCATGAATTGTACCTTTGATTATTTCTCTTGCCAGCATTGTTTCAATATGTGACTGAATATAACGCTTGATTGGACGTGCACCAAATGTGGTATCAAATGCATCTTGTGCAATTCTGTTTTCAGCTGCATCAGTGACTTCTAGAGTAATCTTCTTTTCTTCTAGACGTTCTTCAAGTTCATGAATGAACTTATCAATGATCTTATAAACAACACTAGAATCAAGTGAGTTGAACATAACGATTTCATCAATACGGTTTAAGAATTCTGGTTTGAAGTGCATCTTCAATTCATTATCTACCTC
Organism: uncultured Catenibacterium sp.; assembly: GCA_900540685.1. GTDB lineage: Bacteria > Bacillota_I > Bacilli_A > Erysipelotrichales > Coprobacillaceae > Catenibacterium. The sequence continues at coordinate 12,098 of UQGS01000038.1, forward strand.
TTTACGTGTTTCTTCATTATTACCCTGTAATAAGTACTGAGAACCGATATTAGAAGTCATGATGATAATAGTATTCTTAAAGCTGACGACATTACCTTTAGAATCTGTTAAACGACCATCATCTAGAATCTGTAATAAGATATTGAAGACATCTGGATGGGCTTTTTCAATTTCATCTAATAAGACAATACTATATGGAGCACGTCTAACAGCTTCAGTTAACTGTCCACCTTCTTCATAACCTACATATCCTGGAGGGGCACCTAATAAACGAGAGACACTATATTTTTCCATATATTCACTCATATCGATACGAACGATATTCTTTTCACTATCAAAGAGCTGTTCAGCAAGTGTCTTAGCCACTTCAGTCTTACCTACACCAGTAGGACCTAGGAATAAGAATGAACCAATTGGTCTATTCTCATCATTGATACCAGCACGACTTCTTAGTATTGCATCAGTAACTTTAGTAATGGCTTCATCCTGACCAATAACTCTTTTCTTCATAATATCTTCAAGATGTAATAGTTTTTCTTTTTCTGATTCCATTAATTTAGATACTGGAATATTAGTCCATCTAGAGATGACTTCTGAAATAGTATCTACAGTCACCTTTTCCTGTAATAAAGCATCATCATTTTCTTTAGCCTGATAAGCTTCTATTTCTTTATTAATAGCTGGAATAGTCTGGTATTTAATCTTAGATGCTTCTTCTAAGTTACCCTGAGATTCAAATTGTGCCATCTGTGTTTCAAGACGTACCTTCTGATTCTTTAAGTCCTTGATATGATCTACCTGAGACTTTTCTGATTTCCATTGTTCAGTTAAACCAGAAATCTTTTCATTTAAAGAAGCAATCTTTTCTTTGATTTCTTCTAGTCTCTTTTCATTATCTTCAGTTGGATCTTCTTTTTCAATAGAGATTCTTTCCATTTCTAGACGATTCTTATCACGTGTAATTGTATCAAGCTCTTCAGGCATTGAGTCAATTTCCATACGTACTGAAGCACATGCTTCATCAATTAAATCAATCGCCTTATCTGGTAAGAAACGATCTGTAATATAACGATCACTCATATGAGCTGCTGCGATAATCGCACTATCCTGAATCTGTACACCATGATGAGATTCAAATGGTTCCTTTAAACCTCTTAGAATAGCAATTGTATCATCAATATCAGGTTCCTGTACTAATACCTTCTGGAAACGTCTTTCTAAGGCTGCATCCTTTTCAATATACTGACGATATTCATCAAGTGTAGTGGCACCGATACAATGTAGTTCACCACGTGCTAACATTGGTTTTAATAAGTTAGCGGCATCCATCGCACCATCTGTCTTACCTGCACCAACTAACTGATGGATTTCATCAATAAACATGATGATCTGTCCTTCAGACTTCTTGATTTCATTTAAGACAGCTTTTAATCTTTCTTCAAATTCACCACGATATTTAGCACCTGCCACAAGTGAACCTAAATCAAGTTCAAATAAAGTTTTATCTTTTAATGTTTCAGGTACATCGTTCTTAACTATACGCCAAGCAAGTCCTTCTACAATCGCAGTTTTACCTACACCTGGTTCACCAATCAAAATTGGGTTATTCTTTGTTTTACGTGATAAGATCTGAATAACACGTCTAATTTCTTCATCACGACCAATAACTGGATCAATCTTGCCATCTTTTACATCTTTAACAAGATCACGTCCATATTTTTCTAATACTTCATAATTATTTTCTGGGTTTGGAGTATCCACTTTATGTCCTCCTCTCATTTCCTTAATTACTTTTTCAACTTCTTTTTTATTTAAATTATAACGAGATACAAAGTTTTTAATAAAAGTGCTTTGCGTATTAAATAATGCAAGAATAAGATGTTCTACACTCATATAGTCATCTTTATATTCTGTCTTAATTCTTTCAGCATTCGCAATCCAGCTATTGAGATCATAGCTTAAACGAAGCTGATCCTGAGTCACCTGCCCAACGCTAGGCTTCTTATTGATCTCAGCATTTAATAAATCCTGTACTTCTGGGATAGAGATATTAAGTTTCGTTAGTACTCTATAGAAAATACCAGAACTATCTTCTAATAATGCATACATGAGATGTTCAACATCAACAATCTGTTGATTAAGAGCTAACGCATTCTGAGCTGCACGTCCAAATGCTTCCTGCATTGCTTCTGTCCATTTTTCACCATTCATCGCAATCACTCCTTTAGCACTCTTCTTTCTCTTGTGCTAATGCTAGTATATCACTTTTCTTAGCACTGTCAACACTTGTGTGCTAATTTTCAGAAATTTTGTAAAGCATTGATTTTGCACAGAAAAAGACGCAAGCCCAATTTCTATGACTCACGCCTTTCTCTACACTTAATTAAATTAAAAATTTCTATTCTTGTTTTCTTTGTTCTAACAATTCTCTTGCATTTGCAATAGCAAGGGCTGACGTATTTTTGCTTTGCTCAGTCCACAATCCCCAACAACCAGTCTCTGGCATTAATACGTCGAATTCCCTCATATTGTTCTTCCGGTTCTTCGTCCATTGTTAAGATAATCTTTGGATAATGATCTCGTATCGCTTTTAATGGTCTTAATTCTCTCAAAAGTGTATTTTCATCTCGTACAGTCAGTGCTACCTGGAAATATACTGTTCCCTTTTTATTTTGTGCCACAAAATCCACTTCATATGAATCGATTTTTCCAACATACACATCATATCCTCGACGCAACAATTCCAGATAGACTATATTTTCCAGAACATGTCCTGCATCTGCCTGTCTCGAACCTAAAAGCATATACCTCATTCCTATATCAACTATATAATATTTTTCAAGAGTTTTTAAATATTGTTTTCCCTTTATATTATAACGTTTTGCCTGATATATAATATAGCTCTCGCTAAAAGCCTCTAGATATTTTTCTACAGTTTTTGTATCAATTTTTCGCCCTTCTGAGGTCATCGTATCTGCAATTTTTTTTGATGACAATGGATTTCCTATATTATCAAACACAAATCTTAAGACACTCTTAAGCATCATAGTATCTGTGATTTTTTTCCTGTTTATAATATCTTTTATAACAATCGTATTATAGATTCCTTCCAGATAATCTCTAATCTCATCTGGCTGATTTTTTAATTCCAGTGTAAATGGAAATGAACTATTCTGCAAGTACTCAGCATATTTAATTCCTCTATCATTCATACTACCAGTACTTTCCATATATTCCTTAAAAGACAACGGCAACATTTCAATCTGAATATATCTTCCTGAAATCATAGTTGCAATCTCACTAGACAACATATACGCATTAGAACCAGTCACATAAATATCTATATTTTTTTTAATATAAAGACTGTCTAGCACCTTCGGAAAATCTTTTACATTCTGAATTTCATCAAGAAAAATATATGTCATTTTTCCATTAATCAAACGTTCCTTTAAATATTTATATAATTTTCTGTAATCTGTCAGTTCTTCATAATCAAGATCTTCAAAATTAATAGAAATAATCTGTTCTTCCTCAACCCCATGCTCTTTTAAATAATTGCGATAAATTTCCAGAAGCATAGATTTTCCACAACGTCGTACACCTGTAACAATTTTAATCAACTGCTTATCTTTCCATGCAATCAGTTTTTCTAAATATTCTTTTCTTTCTATAATCATAATAATGCTCCCTTCTTTTTACTCATTATATTCCAAAAGCTTCAAAATAATCAATAGTTTTGGGATTATATTCCAAAAACTATTGGCTTTCATATTATTATGGGAATAAAAGTCAACTTGTTAGCTATGTATTCGGTTCCACATGAACAATATATATAGTTGAACGTCACTTTATTTACTGCTAAAAGATACATAATTATTCAAATTAAACGAAAAAAGGAAGGAAACGTTCCTCCAACGCCACTCTTCAAAACGTTTCTATCCCTAACAACGAGACTTATGATAATCTGCTTACTTTTCAATATCTTCCATAGAAATGAGTTCCTGTGATACATCCACCTGAGAGAAGCGAAGACCATGATCCTCGTATTCAAATTCTCCTCTCTGATTATCAATCGGATCGATACGGAGCCATTTTTTCTCTGGTATAAATTCTTTTTGGATTTCAGAGTTCGCTGGCATACGGAAAATATCAAGATTTCCAAAGTAATAATTCCAACGTTCTTTGTCTCCTGCACGCCATGCACTTCCACCAAAAGAAGGATCTGCAAACACCCATCCATAAGGTGCTACATAGAATTGTGCCCAATCATGGCATCCTGTATAATACTTCGTTGCATATAGACCTGACTGCCAACGTGCTGGAATCCCGGACATACGGCAAAGTGTGATAAATAGTAGTGCCTGTACACCACAATCACCTTTCAGATTGATTGCACAGTATTCTGGAATACACTCAATTGTAAAATATTCTCTCATGAAAGAATACATCACTTTTGTAGTCACAAAATCATAGAATCGACGTGCCAAGATAATTGGATTTGTCTCATCTACTGCCAGTTCATCTCTTAATTCTCTTAAGTAAGGAGTAAATACAATATGTGGTGCCTGCTCTTCCAAAAAGAAATCTGGCTGTTGGTCAGACACCTTGGCAGGATCTAATTCTACATAATTTACATGATAGTCGAATGAATAATCTACCATAAACTCCTGATTCTCTTTCAGTTCAGTTTCAAAATACACTGTTCTCTGTGGTGCATCACCAGGTGCTATATATGTAATTTCTGGACTAGATGCATTGATTTCTACATTAGACACCTGCTCATATACCTTTGGAATTGGAAGATGTACACGAACCTTGCGCCCTGCTTCTTCAAATTCTTTCTTGGCTTTTATCGTTGAACGTATACGAGTATGTACAGTTCTTCCTCCATGCTCCTTCATATAATGTATATTTTCGTTCAGTAGCTTCTGATTCAGATTATTTTGTTTTTCATCCTCTGTATTTTCTGCAATGACTCGCTTAGCGTAGTCTGGACGCGTCTTAATAAGATTTTCATAGAATCGGCGCTGAAAATGTACCTCACCATCAATATAAATCCAATCTGCTGCACTGATTTCTTTCAGATGATCCAACTCTTCTTTTTTGAAATCACGCAGATGACTCGTCATAATTTCCAAAGCTTCATCATAAGTAAAAGGATATTCATTTCCACCCATAACACCAATAACTTCCTGTTCAATTTCCAGACGTTTTCTAAGTGCCTGTGGAATATCCTTCTCCTCCAGAAAATAACGAATCATTTTCTCAGCCCCAGCATAATCACCATAAATTTTTAATTTCAGAATATCCTCTGGAAGAGGAACCTTCATAAAAGATAAATCCTGATACACGATTTATACCTCCTCGTATACTAATTTATATTACTGTTCGATTTCAGAACAAGTTAACTACTAAGACTAAAATGGCATATCTGTAAAAATTAAATATAGATTTGCACGAGTAATGTGTTTTATTTATGCAGTTATACCTAGTTTACTCTCAATATATATTCAATAATTCATTCTTGGAGTTAGTGAACCAACACCACGCCCTAAATAGAATAATTGTATACTTTTTATTACCTTATAAGCCTGTTTCTCTCCTATTAACAGTTGAGTATGATACACTTTACAAATTCGACTAACTCATTAAGTTTTATTTTCGAACTCTTTTATATTTAAAAAAATCATTGTAATCACTTATTCAAAATACAAAAAAATTATAACATGGATGCAACAAACTTGCTGTATTTTTAAATATTTTCTCATAAGCTCTTATTTGTTTTGGCTATTCAACCCATATTTCTTTCCGTACTCACTAGATACCATTCCAGACAGAAAAAGACGCAAGCTCCATTTCTATGACTCACGCCTTTCTATATACTTCATTATTAAATTGAAAATTTCTATTCTTCTTTCCTTTGTTCTAACAATTCTCTCGCATTTGCAATAGCAAGGGATAACTTCTGTTCTAAAAGTTCTTTTGGAGGCATTTTGGTCATATACTGTCCCACATGAATATTCCCGTGATCCAATTGCATTAATTCTATAGTTTCCTGTGATTTTTCTGCACATAATATAAGTGCAACCGGACTTTCTTCACCTTCCACTTTTTCATTTTTTTCCAACCATCGCAGATACAATTCGACTTGCCCTTTATCCTGAGGTTCAAATTCCCCAAGCTTAAGTTCAACAAGAACCACCCTTTTCAAGCCTCTATGGTAGAATAATAAATCCATATAGTAGTCCTTGCCATCTAGTACAAAATGTTTCTGTCTTGCTAAAAATGCAAAATCTGATCCCATTTCAAGAATAAATTTTTCTAATTCTGCAAGAATAGCATTTTCTAAATCCTTTTCACTATAAGTATCACGCAAACCGAGAAAATCAAGCATATATGGATCTCTGTAAAAAAGATCCAGACTCATTTTTCCATCATCTCGCAATTCTGCAATTTCATTTTTAATCGTTTCTTCTGGTTTCTTTGATATCGCAGTTCGTTCATAAAGCATGGATTTTTTTTCTTTCACGCAGAGTTCGCACTGACCAGTTTTCCTGCATACACATTGCAGCATAAAAATTTCTTTTTAATTCATCTTGTATTGGCAGAATTTCCACAAAATGCGACCAAGTCAACTGTTGCGACAGTGTCGCAACTTTTTTGAAGTCAGGAAATTCTTGATAAAACTTAATCATTCTTGAAATTGATGTTTTATCAAATCCCGAACCATACTCCTGTTCCAGCCTTTTACTGACTTCTGTAACAACTTTTTTTCCATACTAAGGCTTATTATTTCCAGTCAACTCTACACTAAGTCTTTTTCCAATTCCCCAATTAAGAGAAATAATGGCATCATTCACTACTTTTTTTACATTAGTTTTCTTTTCTCGGATTAACGCATTTATATCATCATAAATGTTATCAATATTATCTGCTATTAATATTTCTTTTTCCATCATCGATTCCTTTCTGTAAACTTGAAATACCAAATTCAAATTTCAAAACTATCCCAATTACTTACAGTTATATTACCCTATTTTTCACATTCTGCCTACAGCTATTTCATATTCACATATAAGAACGAGGTCATAATTCATGATCTCATCACCATCATTTAAACATAAATCTATTCAGATTCTCCTTCATTCATCATCGAACGTATTTTCTGCATTCGTTCATCTAATTTAGCACTTTCTACTGAACAGTCATAAAGTTCCTGCGCAATAAGTTTTGCTTCATCTTCAGGAATATTCTTCTTATAACGTAATTTATGTTCTAGACTTGCCCAGAAATCCATCGCAATAGTACGTAACTGTACTTCTACATAAACATATTTCTTAGTCTTCTGTAAAAAGATAGGCACCTGTACAATTAAGTGTAAGCTACGATAACCACTTGGTTTAGGATTCTTGATATAATCCTTCATTTCAATCAAAGTAATATCATCCTGCCTTAAAAAGCTATCTGCTAGTTCATATATATCTTCTGGAAATGAACAAACAACACGTACTCCTGCAATATCTCTAATATTCTCTTCTAATGATTCCATAGTCATTGGAATATTCTTACGTCTTACTTTTCTCGCAATACTATCATAAGACTTAATACGTGATTTAATGCTTTCAATAGGGTTGCCATCATATTCTAAAGAATATTCCTGATCTAATACTCTAAACTTTGTTTCTATTTCCATTACTGCACAACGATAATAAGACATCAATAAATCGAATGGTTTCTTATTCTTATCTAATAAATCTAAGAATTCATCAGAGAGGATACTCTGCTTCATGAATTCTTCTCTTTTTTGTTCAATAATCTTAAATCCATTTCTTTTTATATCTTCTAGATTTCTCATATACTAACCTTCTTTCAATCTATTTCATTATAATGTATTTTTATGAAAGAAGTCAAAAAAGGCAGCTCATTTGAACTGCCTCACCATAACTATTCTATATACTTTTTCTTATACAAAACAATTATTCCTAACATTGATAAAAGTAATACAGATAAACCTAAAGAGATATTTGTACGATCCCCTGTTTGAGGTGTTTGAGTCGTATCCTGTACTACATTATCAGCTTTCTTATTTTCAGTTGATGTATTAGTGGTATTATTACCATTTGGAGTAATAACAGGATTCTTGTCTTGGGCAGCTGTATTATTCTTAGTAGCGATAATTCCATACTGGCTTAAATGAGTTGTAACAAAGGTAATATATCCATCTTCTACAACGGCAGGAATTGTTTCTTTAATTTCATCATCTAAAATATAAACAACTTCATACTTATCATAACCTTTTAAATCTTCTGGCAATGAAAGTCTGATTATCATCTTTGTATGAGTAAGTTTTACGACAGTATCACCATCTAATACATTAATATCAGCTACAAACTTAACATTCTTATTTGCTAGGTTTTTCTTGACTTCAACTTCCTTAATATCTAATTTATAGTTCTTGTTGATACCTTCTTCAAATTCAATAGTTCCCTTAGTATCAGTTGTACTTTCTAGTTTCTTAACTGTTTCTACTGGTTCTGGTGTAGGTTCAGGATTCTTAGTCCAAGATGCATAGAGAGTAATATTCTTATATCTTGAATAACCATTACCTTCATCAATCAAAGTATCTTTATCAAATTCTTTATTTGTTTCTTCATTGTTGTCCCAGTTTCTCCAATAGATATACTTCATGTTAGTACCGCTGCCATCTTTTTTAGTATTCCAGCCATTAAAAGTATAACCATCTCTCACTGGTGTATATGGTAATAGTGACATAGATGTTCCTGAATTAGCTCCACCTACATAATTACATATAAGAGATTCCTTGCCTTCAATCATGCCACCATTCCCGTTTAGTGTTACCGTAATATCTTCATTGTTGAATGTATTACTCTTATACGTTGCAGTAATTCTAGCAACAGGATTTTTTGTGAAAGCAGATTCATCTACTGAAGTAACGAATTCTCCGTTTAAGTCCCATCCTACAAAAGTATAACCTTTTCTTACTGGTGTATATTGAGTGAGATTAATTGTTTTGAATTCTTCTTTTTTACTCTGTAATAAAACTTCTGATTTACCATTAAGAGTTCCACCAAAGGCATCTAGAGTTACATAATAGTTTCCAGATTCGTTTAATGATTTACCTTCAAATTTCGCATTTAAGCTTAAACCCTTAGAATAACTGACTTTTTCACCACTATTAGTATAAAAGTAACCTTCTTGTGTGTTAAACCGCAAACTCTACCCATAATAAAAACTAATGAAACCGCAAATTAAATTAATAAACAGGTGGAAAATATGCCTTTTGTGACGGCATAATCTTCCACCTGTTTTTATGATCTGATTGTAGTATGATAATCATGTA
>UQGS01000039.1 GCA_900540685.1 uncultured Catenibacterium sp.
TGAAATCATAGGGGCATCGTGATTAGAATAATCCGATGATTGCCATTGGGGCATTGTCACCTTTACGGTTATAAGTTTTGATAACTCTAGTATAACCACCGTTCTTACCTTTGAACTTAGGTGCAACATCATCAAATAGAACCTGTACAGCAGTCTTTCCAGTTGCTGGATCTACTACATTCTGAAGAATAGCAGCAGCCTGTCTTCTTGCATGAAGATCTCCTCTAATACCAAGAGTGATTAATTTATCAACGACTTTACGTACTTCTTTAGCACGAGTAGCAGTTGTTTCAATCTTACCATGCATGATTACATCAGTAGCTAAGTTACGTAACATAGCTTTTCTATGACTAGATACACGGCCTAATTTTCTATTGTTTGCCATTAGTGTACTCCTTCCACAAACTTAGTCCATTGGTTTAAAACCAAGACCTAATTCATTTAATTTTTCTTTAACTTCTTTTAAAGACTTCTTACCAAGGTTACGAACCTTAATCATATCGTCTTCAGTCTTAGAAGCTAATTCTTGAACAGTCTGAATTCCTGCTCTCTTTAAGCAGTTGTATGAACGTACAGAAAGGTCAAGTTCTTCAATAGTCATATCAAGAACCTTGTTACCTGTGTCTTGCTGTACTTCACTCATAACGTCCATGTTCATTGCCTGATCAGTTAATTCAACGAACATATTTAAATGTTCAACTAATACTTTAGCAGCAATTGCAAGAACTTCATGAGGTTTGATTGAACCATCAGTTGTAATCTCCATAGTTAACTGATCATATTTTGCTGACTGACCAACACGAGTTGGTTCAACTAAATATGCTACATTAACAACAGGAGAGAAGATAGAATCAGTAGGAATTACGTCAACACTGTTAACGAACTTCTTATTCTGATCTGCACTCATGTAACCTCTGTCTTTATGAGCATACATTTCCATATAGAAATGCTGACCTTCAGCAACATGAGCAATTACTAAATCATTAGAAATCATCTTAACTTCAGAAGGACATTGAATGTCTGCACCAGTTACTGTAGCTGGACCAGTTACATCAATAACCATTGTTACATCTTCATCTGAATCTAATTCAAATACTAATTTCTTAATATTTAAGATAATAGCTGTAACATCTTCTAAGACACCATCAACTGCTGAGAATTCATGAATAGCGCCATTGATTTTTACTGCAAATACTGCAGCACCTGGCATAGATGATAGTAATACTCTTCTTAAAGAGTTACCTAAAGTAGTACCAAAACCTCTTTCTAAAGGTTCGATGATAAACTTACCATAATTTTCATCTTCATTGTATGTATCAACAGTGAAATTTGCTTTTTCAAACTTTTGCATTGTTTCCCTCCTCTTTGAGATATTTATTTTATATAAAAGTAATATAAATCAAATTATCCACGAGGACGTTTTGGTGGACGACATCCGTTATGTGGGATTGGAGTAACGTCAGTGATTGCAGTTACTTCTAAACCAGCAGCTGAAAGAGCTCTAACAGCAGCTTCACGTCCTGGACCAGGACCTTTTACACATACTTCAACAGATTTCATACCATGATCCATAGATGCCTTTGCAGCAGCTTCAGCAGCCATCTGAGCAGCATATGGAGTAGATTTTCTTGAACCCTTGAATCCAAGAGCACCAGCGCTTGACCAGCTAATAACGTTACCGTGTTCATCAGCAACTGTTACGATTGTATTGTTGAATGTTGAATGAACATGAGCAATACCTTTTGCTATATTCTTCTTTACACGTTTTTTACCACGTACAACTTGTTTTGCCATTTGTTCTGCCTCCTACTACTTCTTCTTTCCAGCAATTGGAGTAGCTTTACCTTTACGCGTTCTAGCGTTAGTCTTAGTTCTCTGTCCACGTACTGGAAGTCCTCTACGATGGCGAAGCCCTCTGTAGCAACCAATTTCCATTAATCTCTTAATGTTTAACTGAGTTTCTCTACGAAGGTCACCTTCAGTTTTAATATGTTCAACTTCTTTACGAATTTTTGTTTCTTCTTCTTCTGTAAGATCCTTTACTCTAACATCTTCAGAAACGCCAGCAGCTGCTAAGATTTTCTTAGCTGTTGTTGGACCAATACCATAGATATAAGTTAAAGAAACTACCACACGCTTATCGCGTGGGATATCAATACCAGCTATACGAGCCATTGTCTATTGTTCCTCCTAAAAATAATTAACCTTGTCTCTGTTTATGCTTTGGGTTTTCACAGATTACCATTACTCTACCCTTACGCTTGATAACTCTGCACTTATCGCAGATTGGTTTTACAGATGGTCTTACTTTCATCTTGTGTCTGCCTCCTTTGGGAAGATCTATTTGTGTCTAAATGTGATTCGCCCACGTGTTAAATCATATGGAGAAATTTCTACTGTTACTTTGTCCCCTGGTAAAATGCGAATGTAATTCATACGGATTTTACCAGAAACGTGAGCTAAAATAACTACTCCATTATCCAGCTGGACTTTAAACATTGCGTTTGGTAATGTTTCTACGACCGTTGCCTGGACTTCAATTACGTCATCTTTCTTCTTTGCCAAAATCGATCAACTCCTTATGTACCTTTGTCATGATTTCATAGCCATCTTCTGTGATAGCTACAGTATGTTCATAATGTGCAGCTAATGAATGGTCCGCAGTCTTCACTGTCCAATTATCATCCATTACTTTAACCTCGGCTTTGCCTAAGTGCGCCATAGGTTCTACTGCAATACACATACCTTTTCTTAATTTTGGTCCTCTGCCTGGTTCACCCCAGTTAGGAATGCTAGGATCTTCATGAACCTCTGTGCCAATGCCATGTCCTGTATAGTCTCTAGGCGTTGAGCAGCCATGACTTTCAAGGTAAGTCTGAACAGCATGTGAAATATCAGAAACTCTATTACCTGGTTTAACTTGTTCTAAACCAGCATAAAGCGACTGTTCACATACTTCCATAAGATGTTTAGCCTGTGGTGATACATTGCCAATCGCAAATGTCCACGCAGAGTCACCATGATATCCTTTCCAGCATGCACCTACATCTACAGAGATAATATCTCCATCTTTAAGTACATAACCATTAGGAATGCCATGAACAACAACATCATTTACGGACGTGCAAACAGCACCCGGAAAATTATAAAGATTTAAGAAAGATGGTGTACAACCATTCTTTCTTATAATCTTCTCACAGAAATCAGAAACCTGTTCTGTTGTTAAACCCGGTTTAAGCCATTTAGCGAGTTCCTGATGAACTAAACCTACTACATGACCAGCATGTCTCATTAGGTCAATTTCACGTTCATCCTTGACTGTAATCATTATTTGGCCTCCAGATTTTTCTTGATATCTGCATAAACAGCATCCATAGACTGGTCGCCATTAACGTTAGTTAATTCGCCCTTCATTGTATAATAGTCAATAAGTGGTCTAGTCTGCTTTTCATAAGTATCAAGTCTAACCTGTACAGCTTCTTCGCTCTCATCAGGACGCTGATAGAGTTCTCCACCACACTTGTCGCATACGCCTTCAGTTTTTGGTGGATTGAAAACGACATGATAAGTGGTTCCACAATCCTTACAAGTTCTACGACCTGAAAGTCTCTTGATTAACTTTTCAGATGGCACATCAATATTAATGACAGCATCAATATCAAAGCCAAATTCTTTCGCGATACTTTCTAGTTCTCTAGCCTGAATGATAGTTCTTGGGAAACCATCAAGAATAAAACCGTTCTTAAAAGAATCAATATTTTCCTTTAAGAATTCCCTTACCATTTCAACTGTATATTCATCTGGAACAAGATGCCCAAACTGAATAAAATAACTAGCAATTACCCCGAACTTTGTTCTTTCCTTTAAAGCTTTTCTAAAAAGGTCACCAGTTGAGATCTGGTACAAGCCATACTCCTCTACTAATTTTTTAGCCTGAGTTCCTTTGCCTGCCCCAGGAGGGCCCATAAGAATAATATTCAAATTCTATTCCTCCTTCTAATTGCTACTTTCTTATATAACCATGATATTCTCTTCTTGTCAACATACTTTTTATTGCTCTTACAGTTTCTAACGCAACACCAGTTACGATAATCAATCCTGTACCTCCTAGAGACAATGCATTATTTGATGTCATACTCCAGATTTCTGGAGCAATGATTGGAATAGATGCAATGATTGCTAGGAATAGAGATCCTACCACAGTTACACGATTTAAGACAGTTCCGATATATTTCTTTGTATCATCACCAGTACGAACACCAGGAATTGCGCCACCACTCTTCTTCAAGTCCTCACTGATCTTCTTAGCGTCGATCTGTAAGTTAGCATAGAAGAATGTGAATAGAATGATCATAACGATATAGAGAACAAACCCTACAGGTTTCTGATAATTCAAGATATTGTCAATCATCTTTGTTGTAGAAGTAGACTTCATGAAACTAATGATTGTTCTTGGTGCTGCTAAAACTGATGCAGCAAAGATAACTGGAATTACTGAAGAACTATTAATCTTAATTGGAAGATTAGTAGATTCTTTAGTACGCATAACTGTCTGTGTATTTGTTGCATAGATAATAGGAATTTTTCTTATTGCTCCTTCTTCAAATACAACAAACACGACAATGGCTAAATATACAAGTACGAATAAGATGTACCAAGCTAAGCTTGTTGCAGTCTTATAAGTACTACCGAATGTAACCATTGATTTAAAAGACGAGATAAAACTATTTGGAAGGTTAGCGACAATACCAGTGAAGATTAATAGTGAAGTACCATTACCTACACCTTTAATAGTAATCTGATCACCTAACCACATTGTGAACATAGATCCTGCAGCCATAATTGTAACTACATAAACGTATGTCCAAATAGAACTACTCGCTAGAATACTATAACCCTTATCGAATGCATATGTCAATGACCCACCTTGAATTATTGCTAATGCAAGCGTTAACACACGAGTTACTTTATCCTTTTTCTTTTTACCTGTATTACCTTCTTTATTCCACTGAGCTAAAGCTGGGATAACATCCATAGATAATAACTCAATAATAATAGAAGATGTAATATAAGGAGAAACCCCCAAAGAAAATAATGAGAATTTCTCCAATGTTCCTCCACCAAGCATATTCATAATTCCGAAGATTCCTGAAGAGGTAGCAGCGCTTGTGATTGCACTTGTATCAATATAAGGAATCACAATGCCTGCTCCTAATCGGAATACGAATAGTATGCCGAGTGTAAAGACGACCTTACGACGCAATTCACCTTTTTTAAATACTTCTTTAAAAAAGTTTAGCATCTTAGATCACCTCAGTTTTTCCACCTGCAGCTTCAATTGCCTTTACAGCTGATTTTGAGAATTTGCTAGCCTTTACTGTTAAAGCAACATTTAATTCGCCTCTGCCTAAGACTTTTAAACCGTCTAATGCTTTTTTAACTAGCTTTGCTTCCATAACTGCTTCTAAATCTACAACAGCACCATTTTCGAACTTGTTTAAGTCTTCAACGTTGATGATTGCATATTCTTTAGCATTATGATTAGTGAAGCCACGCTTTGGTAAGCGCATGAATAATGGAGTCTGTCCACCTTCAAATCCTGGTTTCTTACCTCCACCAGATCTAGCGCCCTGACCTTTCTGACCTCTACCAGATGTCTTACCATTACCAGAGCTTGTACCACGACCTACACGATTTCTGTTACGACGTGCGCCGTCATTGTATTTGAGTTCATGTAATTTCATTGTTTACACCTCCTACTTGTCTTCAACTTTTACTAGGTGTCTTACTGCGTTGATCATACCTTTGATTGTTTCTGTTTCATACTTTTCAACAGAAGCATGCATTTTGTTTAAACCTAACGCTTTAAGAGTAGCCTTCTGGTTTTCTTTACCACCAATAGGGCTTTTTACAAGCGTAATCACAACTTTTTTATTTTCTGCCATTTTTACGCTCCTCCTATCCATAAATCTTTTCGACTGTGATGTCTCTTAATTCTGCTACCTGTTCAGCAGTCTTTAATGATGCTAAACCTTCGATTGTTGCTCTTACCATGTTGATTGGAGTTCTTGATCCAAGACACTTAGATAAGATATCAGAGTAACCTGCTAATTCAACTACTGCACGGACAGGTCCACCAGCGATGATACCAGTACCTTTAGTAGCTGGTCTTAAGAATACTGAACCAGACTTAAAGTTACCAGTGATTTCATGAGGGATTGTACCGTTGATATTTGGAACTGTGATAAGGTTTCTCTTAGCAGCTTCTTCAGCTTTTCTGATTGCATCAGGTACTTCGTTAGCCTTACCTGTACCGAAACCAACACGACCTTTTCTATCACCGATTACTACTAAAGCAGCGAAACGCATTTTACGTCCACCCTTAACAACTTTAGTAACACGGTTGATAGTAACAACTCTTGTTTCGAATTCCTTAGGAGCTCTCTGTCTTCTGTTGTTTTTTCTGTTTCTTCTAGGGTTATTGCCTTTTCTAGAGTTTTCTCTAGAATTTTCTCTAGGTTTACGTTCTTCCATTATTTGACCTCCCTCTTAGAATTTTAATCCAGCTTCTCTTGCAGCTTCTGCAAGTGCTTTTACTCTACCATGATAGATATAACCACCACGGTCGAATACTACTACATCAATATTTTTAGCAATTGCTCTCTTAGCGATTTCAGCACCAACAGCAGCAGCTGCTTCAATGTTTGAACCATTTTCTAACTTCATGTCTACAGAAGATGCTGATACAAGAGTTACACCCTTAGTGTCATCGATGATCTGTGCATGAATATGAGAGTTTGAACGGAACACATTAAGACGTGGTCTTTCTGGAGTTCCAGAAATCTTATTACGAACTCTAGCATGACGTCTTAAACGGATAACGTTGCGTGATTCATTCTTTGCCATGATTCGATTTTCCTCCTTAGTTTATAACTACTTCTTACCAGCAGTTTTACCTTCTTTTCTGATGATATGTTCATCAGAATATTTAATACCTTTACCCTTATATGGTTCAGGCTTCTTCCAAGCTCTGATTACTGAAGCGACATGTCCAACTCTTTCTTTAGAGATACCAGATACTGTGATTTCAGTAGCTGATGGACATTCAACTTTCACACCTTCTTCGATTTCAACTTCTACTGGGTGTGAATAACCAATATTCATTACTAATTTATTACCCTGCATCTGAGCTCTATAACCGATACCAACGATTTCAAGTTTCTTAGTGAAACCATCTTTAACGCCTTCGATCATGTTTGCAAGTAAAGCTCTAGTTGTACCATGTAACTGCTTGTGTGCTTTTTCTTCACTGTGTCTCTTACATTCAATTTCATTACCATTTACTTCGATAGTAATTAAGTTAGAGAACTGTCTAGTAAGAGTTCCCTTAGGACCTGTAACAGTGACAGTGTTATCAGCAGCAACGTCTACGTTTACACCTTCAGGTACGATAATAATCTTTTTACCAATACGAGACATTGTTTGACCTCCTAAATAATTTTATTACCAGATATAAGCTAATACTTCTCCACCGATATTCTTAGCTCTTGCTTCTTTATCAGTCATAAGTCCTTGAGAAGTAGATAATACTACGATACCTAAACCATTTAATACTTTAGGGATTTCGTTTACTTTAGCATACTGACGTAAGCCTGGTTTAGAAACTCTCTTTAAACCAGTGATAACTCTTTCGTTACCTTTATATTTTAATGTAATAACAATATTCTTGTGATTTCCTTCTTCATTCACTACGAAGTCAGTAACAAAACCTTCATTCTTTAAGATGTTTGCTAAATCATTCTTTAGGTTTGAGTAAGGGATAGAAACAGTTTCATGTTTCTGCTGATTCGCATTACGAATTCTAGTTAACATATCTGCAATTGGATCTGTTGTAACCATTTATATGTCCTCCTTCCGTATGTGACTTATAAATTACCAGCTTGCCTTCTTAACACCAGGAATTTCACCTTTGTAAGCTAATTCTCTGAAGCAAATACGGCATAACTTGAATTTTCTAATTACTGAATGTGGGCGTCCACAACGTTCGCATCTAGTATATTCACGAACTTTGTATTTCTGAGGACGTTGCTGTTTAACTTTCATTGATGTTTTTGCCATAATTCTGTCCTCCTAATTATTTAGCAAAAGGCATGCCAAGTTCTGTTAATAAAGCGCGACCTTCTTCGTCAGTCTTTGCAGTAGTAACAAATACGATATCCATACCTCTTAACTTTGCAACCTTATCGAAATCAATTTCAGGGAAGATTAACTGTTCTTTAACACCTAAAGTGTAGTTACCTCTTCCATCAAATGAATTCTTAGGTACTCCTCTGAAGTCTCTTACACGAGGAAGTGAAATACTTACTAACTTATCTAAGAATTCATACATTCTTTCACCACGTAAAGTGACTTTACATCCGATAGCCTGACCTTCACGTACCTTGAAACCAGCGATTGATTTCTTAGCAGTAGTAACGATTGGCTTCTGACCTGAGATTAATGTCAATTCTTCTACAGCTTCTTCTAAGAATTTAGAATTGTTGACTGCATCACCAACACCGATATTAATAACGATCTTTTCCATTTTAGGAATCTGCATTACAGATTCATAACCGAACTTCTTCATTAAGTTCTTTGTGATTTCGTTTGTATAACGTTCCTGTAAACGGTTCATGTATTATCCTCCTTCCCCTTATTTCTTCTTATTTTCGATTACAGCACCTGTTTTCTTATTAACACGTACTTTTTTACCATCTTCAATTTTATAGCCAAGTTTAACGATTTCCTTAGCTTTTGTATCATAGTAAGCAACATTAGAAGCATCGATTGGAGCTTCTACAGTAATGATTCCGCCTTCAGGATCTGCCTGAGAAGGTTTAACATGCTTTGTTACCTTCTTAACACCTTCAACGACAACTCTATTACCTTTAATTGCAAGAATTTCGCCAGTCTTGCCTTTTTCGCTGCCTGCAATGACCTGTACTGTATCACCTACACGTAATTTCATATCTTTCGTTCCTCCTATAATACTTCAGGAGCTAATGATACGATTTTCATGAAATCAGCATCTCTTAACTCTCTAGCGACTGGGCCAAAGATACGTGTACCCTTAGGTGTATTGTCATCTTTAATGATTACGCATGCGTTATCATCGAAACGGATTACTGAACCGTTTTCACGCTGAACACCGTATCTTGTTCTAACGATAACAGCTTTAACGACTTCACCCTTCTTTACAGTTCCGCCTGGAGCCGCTTGCTTTACAGTAGCAACAACGATATCACCGATGCTACTTGTCTTTCTATTTGAACCACCAAGGTTTCTGATAACTAAAACTTCTTTAGCGCCTGTATTGTCAGCAACTTTTAATCTACTTTCGTTCTGGATCATAGTAGTGACCTCCTTTCAGACTGTATTAGATAATTTCTGCTTTCTTTACGATTTCTACTAAACGGAAACGCTTTGTTGCAGATAATGGTCTTGTTGCCATAATCTTTACTGTATCTCCAACACGTGCTTCATTGTTTTCATCATGAGCATGGAATTTCTTAGATGAATTCATACGTTTTCCGTATAATTTATGCTTTACATGTGTTTCAACAAGTACAGTTATAGTTTTGTCCATCTTAGTAGAGATGACTGTGCCAGTATAGACTTTTCTGTTATTTCTTTCCATAATCTCTCTCCTACTTTTCAAGTTCTCTTTCTCTAATAACTGTTTTGATCTTTGCGATTGATTTTCTTACTTCTTTGATACGAGCAGTATTTTCAAGCTGACCAGTTGCCTGCTGAAATCTTAAACTAAATAACTCTTTTTTGAATTCTTCTACTTTTACAAGTAGATCTTTTGTTTCAATACTTCTAATATCTTGTACTTTCATGAGTTACTCACCTCTTCCAATAATCTTGCATCTGACAGGTAACTTATGAGAAGCAAGTCTTAATGCTTCACGAGCAGTTGCTTCATCAATCTGACCAACTTCGAACATTACGCGGCCTTTCTTAACTACAGCTACCCACTGTTCTGGAGCACCTTTACCTGAACCCATACGTACTTCCAAAGGCTTCTTAGTCTTTGCTAAGTGTGGGAAGATTCTAATCCAAACCTTACCACCACGGTTCATATGACGGTTGATTGCGATACGGGCTGCTTCAATCTGTCTTGAAGTGATCCAAGCACCATCAAGAGCTACTAAACCGAAGTCACCGAAAGCAACTGTCTTACCGCCCTTAGCCTTACCTTCATATTTAACTCTATGAGGTCTTCTATATTTTGTTCTCTTAGGCATCAACATGATTATTTATCCCCTTTCTTCTTTGCAGGAAGAATTTCTCCCTTACAAATCCAGACTTTAACTCCTAGCTTACCATAAGTAGTAGCAGCTTCTGCAGTGGCATAATCAATGTCAGCTCTGATTGTATGTAGTGGAACTACACCTTCAGAATATCCTTCGCTTCTAGCGATATCAGCACCGCCTAAACGACCTGAAACTGAAGTCTTAATACCTTTAGCACCGTTTCTCATTGCATTCTGAATAGCTCTCTTCTGAACTGTTCTGAATGAAGCACGGTTTTCAAGCTGTTCTGCGATTCTATCAGCTACTAACTGAGCGTTAGTATCAGCATTCTTAATTTCTACTACGTTGATAAATACTTTCTTATCACTGATAAGACCCATTAATTCTTTTCTTAAAGCATCAATGGCTTCTCCGTCTTTACCAATCACTACACCAGGTCTTGATGTGTGAACAAAGATATTGACGCGTTTCTTTGATCTTTCAATATCGATCTTTGCTACGTATGCTTTCTTTAACTTAGCCATTAAGAATTCACGAATCTTAACGTCTTCTAATAAGTAATTAGCAAAGTCTTTCTTATCAGCATACCATCTTGAACTCCAATCACGGTTAACACCTACACGGAATCCAACTGGACTTACTTTCTGACCCATTGTTCGTCCTCCTATCTTTCTTCAACCACACAAGTGATGTGGCATGTTCTCTTTAAAATCTGAGTTCCAGAACCTTTAGCTCTTGCGCGGAATCTCTTTAATGTTGGACCTTCGTCAACACAAATCTTCTTAATATATAACTTATCTTCGTCTGCACCTTCATTATTAACAGCGTTAGCCTTAGCAGAGTTAACTACCTTGATAATAGCAGGAGTAGCACTCTTGTTTGTGAATTCAAGAATTCCGAGTGCTTCCTTAACTGACTTACCACGGACTAAGTCAACGACTAATCTAGCTTTCTGAGGTGATACACGAATAGTTTTTGCTGTTGCTCTTGCTTCCATGTTCAAATCCTCCTATTTATTAAGCAGCCTTATCATTGGCTGTGTGGCCTTTGAATGTTCTAGTTGGAGCAAATTCTCCTAACTTATGACCAACCATATCTTCTGTTACATAAACTGGAATATGTTCTTTACCATTGTATACTGCGAAAGTATGCTCAATAAACTGAGGGAAAATAGTAGAACGTCTTGACCAAGTTTTGATAACTTCTTTTTTACCAGCAGCATTTAATGCTTCAACCTTTTTCATCAAATGTTCATCGACGAAAGGTCCCTTTTTTAAACTTCTTGCCATGATTACTTATCCTCCTTCTTATTTAGCATTACGACGACGTACGATCAATCTGTTAGAATGTTTCTTGCTGTTTCTAGTCTTAACACCAAGAGCTTTCTTACCCCAAGGAGTAAGTGGAGCTTTACGACCGATTGAAGTTTTACCTTCACCACCACCATGTGGATGGTCATTAGGGTTCATAACAGAACCACGAACAGTAGGTCTAACACCTTTCCATCTCATACGTCCAGCTTTACCGTAATTAACAAGACCATGGTCTTCGTTACCTACAGCACCAACTGTAGCACGGCACTTCTTTAAGAATTTTCTTACTTCACCAGACTGAAGTCTAACAATTACATATTTTTCTTCAGAACCAAGGATCTGAGCTGAAACACCAGCAGAACGAGCTAACTGTCCGCCCTTACCAGGATGCATTTCAATATTGTGGATAGTAGTACCTTCAGGCATGTTACCCATTTCCATACAGTTACCAACTTTAACGTCAGTAGTTTCACCAGAAACAATTGTAGTTCCTACTTCTAGTCCCTTAGGAGCTAGGATGTATCTCTTTTCACCATCAGCGTAATTGATTAAAGCGATGTTTGCAGATCTGTTTGGATCGTATTCGATAGTAGCAACCTTACCAGGTACTCCATCCTTGTTACGCTTGAAATCAATAACTCTGTATTTTCTCTTATGTCCACCACCATGATGTCTAGTAGTGATCTGACCCATGTTGTTACGGCCACCTTTTTTCTTATAAGGAGCAAGTAATGACTTCTCTGGAGTAGAAGTAGTGATTTCTTCTTTAGTCAAAGCAGTCATGTTTCTACGACCGTTACTTGTAGGCTTATATGCTTTAATTGGCATGTTTAATCCTCCTATTTAAATATCTGAAATGGAGTGCATTTCAATAGTTTATAATTCGTTAATTATTCTTCTTCACCAAATAAATTGATGCTGTTGCCTTCTGCTAAAGTTACGATTGCTTTCTTTCTTCTAGCAGTCTTACCAACATAACGACCAACTCTCTTAGTCTTAGCTCTAACGTTGATTGTGTTAACGCTAGTAACCTTAACATTGAACATAGCTTCTACAGCCTGTTTGATTTCAGTCTTGTTTGATGATAAAGCAACATCGAAAGTATATTTGTTTTCTTCCTGCATTAACTTCATAGTCTTTTCAGTTAAAACAGGTTTTCTTAGTACGTCAGTAATGTGAGCCATTATTTTAGTACCTCCTCAACTGCCTTGATAGCTTTTTCAGTCATCATTAACTTTGTGCAATCCATAACGTCATAAACGTTTACGTTGCTAGCTTCGATAACTTTAACACCAGGAATATTTCTAGCAGATAATACTAAGTTTTCTTCTAAAGTATCAACAACAATTAATGTCTTTCTTGGGTTTTCGAAGTTACCTAAGAAATTAACAACATTCTTAGTCTTGATAGTATCAAAAGCGATATTATCTAAAGCAACTAATTCCTGATCGATTACCTTCTGTGATAATACAGATCTTAATGCAAGATTCTTAACTTTCTTGTTAATCTTGAAGTTATAGCTTCTTGGAGTAGGACCAAAGACAACTCCTCCACCGCGCCACTGTGGTGCACGGATAGAACCCTGTCTAGCACGTCCTGTACCCTTCTGTCTCCAAGGTTTCTTTCCACCGCCTGAAACTTCGTGACGATTCTTCACCTTGTGAGTACCCTGTCTTAATGAAGCTCTCTGTAGTAAGACTACATCAAAGATTGCCTGGTTATTTGGTTCGATTCCGAATACGTTTTCGTTAAGTTCTAAATCGTTTAATTTTTCACCATTCTGATTAAATAATGCAATATTCAACATTAGTTTTTCCTCCTTCCACTTCATTATTCTGCAACTGCTTCAGTAGCATAATTTACTAATTCAGCAGCTTCGTTTGTTTTTCCGTTTGCCTTGATACCAGACTTAACAACTACTAAGCCTTTCTTAGGACCAGGTACTGATCCGCTAACTAGTAATACGTTCTTTTCTGCATCAACTGCAACAATTTCAAGATTCTGAACTGTTCTTGTGTTTCCACCCATCTGACCTGGAAGTTTCTTACCAGGAGCAATTCTGTTTGGAGCGATTGGACCCATAGAACCTACGATTCTGTGAGCTCCAGAACCATGTCCCTTTGGACCGATGTGCTGTCCGTGTCTCTTGATAACACCCTGATAGCCTTTACCTTTACTTGTACCTGTTACGTCAACTACTTCACCAGCTACAAAGCTATCAACAGAAACTGTCTGTCCAACTTCATAACTCATCATTTCGTCATAACGAAATTCCTTAATGAAGCGCTTAGGAGCTGTGTTTGCTTTAGCAACCACACCTTTTTCTGGCTTGTTTGCAAGCTTTTCTCTCTTGTCTTCGAAACCAACCTGGATTGCGTTGTATCCATCAGTTTCAACAGTCTTCTTCTGAAGAACTACGTTTGGAGTTGCTTCGATAACTGTAACTGGGATTAACTTACCATCAGTTGTGAAAACTTGAGTCATTCCGATCTTACGACCTAAGATTCCTTTCATGAGTTACACCTTTTACCTTTCTTATAACTTAATTTCAATATCTACACCGCTAGGTACTTCTAATCTAGTTAAAACATCAACTGTTTCTGGTGTAGGGTTCACTACGTCGATTAAACGTTTGTGAGTTCTGATTTCGAACTGTTCACGAGAATCCTTATATTTGTGAACTGCTCTTAAGATCGTATAAATTTCCTTTTCTGTAGGTAATGGTACAGGACCAACTACCTGAGCACCAGACTTCTTAGCTGCAGCTACGATCTTTTCTGCAGATGCGTCTAGGATCTTGTGATCAAAAGACTTAAGTCTGATTCTGATTTTGTTGTTTGCCATGATTATTCCTCCTTGTCTATTCGTTAGACAACGCTCAATGCGAATTCCCTGAGCACTCTTCCGTTCATGACAACGGCTGTCAGCGTTTCAGCAACCTCGCACATCTTCGCGTTTCACAACGGTCATATAATACCGTAATAAAACAGAGAAATCAACCCCTTTTTACACTTTTTTTAGGTTTTTTTAATAAATTTTTCATTGAATAATTCAATACTTTTTGAATAACAAATGTAAGCGCAAACATTCTATAAATAATATAAAATAACGCTAAGTTTAAGAAAAATGTTGCTACTAGATTGTCAAATTTAGCTTAACATCAGATTTTCTACTTTATAAGAAACTGAAAAAGTATACATTCAAGAGAAAGCTAATGGCAGCTGAGATTCTTAGAATGATCATGGATACAGAAGCATTCAGTAATGAAATTGGTGAGAGCTATGCCTATGCCCATTTCACTTAAGGAAGCATATTACGAGTATCGTCATGGGATTTTTGCCGAATAAGATAACCTAAAGCAACAATTTGCTTAAAAAGAGCGTAAAATAAATTGATTTTAGGCTAAATAATACGATTATTGGTACTTCTAGCTATACATGAATATAGATTGTATACAATAAAAGGTACATAAAAACACACCTCTTATGAGGTGTGCTGCCTTTTCAACTTCTTTATAGCCTTTGTAATCATATATTCGATACAGAGGATCAATACTGCGATGCATATTGCAACGACGTACTTATTGATTTTAATCGCATCTGAATGTAATTTAGATGCGTCTATTGTATTATCAACACGTTGTCCTCTTACAACTAAACGCTGTGTGTTAATACCATAGGGTGTACATGTAAATAATGTACATAGGTCTTTACCTTCTTCTATTTCAAATAGACTATAGTCATCCGGTTCTATAGTCGCAATTTTAACGACTTCATAAGATAAGACTTGATCATAGACATGAAGATAGAATATATCCCCTTCTTTTAATAAATCTAGCTCTGTAAAGAGTTTAGCGCTAGGAAGTCCTCTATGGCTTGATAAGACGCAATGTGTTGATTTACCTCCAACAGGTAAGCTTGAACCTTCTAGATGCCCTACACCTACTTGTAGGACAGATGCATCCACTGTATGAGAGATTGCAAGCTTTAAATGAATCTTAGGGATGACTATATACCCCATCATTCCTAAACCATCCGCATTTAATATACTCTTATATTCAGCAAGCTGTTCTTCAGTGGGTGTAAAACGTGCATCATTTAATACTAAGGTTTTATTGTAAGCTTTGGCTTTATTGATTTCTGCCTGCTTTTCTTTTTTATCCATCTTCTTCATTTTATCAGAATAGTTTGCGACAACTTTAGACTGATGTAATGAATTCATATAGTTACTTACTGTTGGATAAAGTAATAAGGAGAGGCCTGTAATAAAAATGAGTACTGCGATAAATGTCGACATATGTTTTCTCATCTTTACAACCCTCTCCTTTTAATGATTAATAGGGAATGAAGATCATTCCCTAAATAATATGTTTATATAATTAGTTAGTTCCTTCTTTTCTCTTATTGAATAATACCATACCAGAAGCTAAAACTAAAATAGAACCTACAACATAGATTAATGTTGTACCCATACCACCGGTACTAGGTAATAATGAACCAGTGTTGTTCTGTACTTTTACTATACCATCAGCAATTGCTATACCATCAACCTTGATTGTACCATCAGATAAGATTTCAATCTCAATAGATTTCTGGATTTTGTTGTAACCTTTTGGTGCTTCTGTTTCTTTAAGGTAGTAAGTACCTGCTTCTAAACCTTCAATTGTAAAATGTCCATCAGAAGGAGAAACTAAAGTTGTTGTTCCGTTTCCATTTGTCTGGTTAACAGTGTAACGATATTTAGGAACATTTGGAGTAAATTTTAGTGCTTGTTTTTCATCTTTTACTGTTGATAAAATGAATTTAGCGCCTTCAAGACCTGTGTTAGTTCCAGTGTATTTGAATACTGGAATACCATAAGTATAAGTTTCTGTTTCAGATTTTTCAGTGTTTGTGTTGTTTTCACCATATGTTAACCATGTTGTGTTCTTCATTGGTTCATTAATAGGTGCATCATCTTTTACCTGTGCAACATATGTTACATAGATTTCTGTTAATTCTCCTCTATCAATAGCTGTTTGATATTTACTATAGAAGTTTGGAGTAAATTCAATATGAAAAGTACATCCATCTTTAGGACCTGCAGTACCATAGTACACATCCGGTGTAACAATGTAATCTGAAGTTCCGTCATTTTTATTTGAGTAGAACGTTCTGTTACCATTTCCACTCACTTCTTGAACACCAAGAAATTCTAAATGAGAATTCATAGTATCATGCAAAACATAATTCTTAGCACCAGGTTTTACATAAATAGTTGTTTTGTATGTAACTGTCTCACCAAGATTAACAGAATTCTTCTTGTCATTTCCAAACTTCTTACCACCAGTTTCAATAACTTTGTTAACATATGGATTACTGTGTTTGTTATCAACTGTAACGCTCGGATTTGTAGTAGCAATTGCACAAGCTGTACCTGAAGTTGATTCAATTACATAGTAACCCAAATCTAATCCGTCGAATACAACTGTAGTTGTATCTGCTGTTACTTTTTTTGTTGCTTCAACGCTATTTTTCTTTGCAAAACCCATTGCATAAATCGCAATTTTACGTGCTGCAGTAACTTCATCATCAGTACCTATAAAAGTTACATAACCATTTTCATCTGCCTTAAAAAAATCTCTACGTTCGTTAATAAACTGATCCCACTTATCATTAGTTCTCTTATATGAATAAGCTTTTGCAGTTTCGCTGTAACTTTCAAGTGTTAAGATCTTATAAGCCTTATACTCTTCTCCTGCGATGGCATTGTTAATTGTGATTTTACCTTTTTCTGATGTAGCTGCTGTAGTAGTTTCTACCGCATTAACACCAGTAGCCATTGAAATGATCATCACAAATGTACAAATAATGGCTAAAATTCTCTTCATTAATTTCATTTCCCTATCTCCTCTTTAATATCCTTACCGCGATTTTTATATACGATCAACAGAACTATAGAACTAACTCCTACCATTACTAGTCCTAATTGTCTGTAAATCAGGGTTAATCGGCTACCTGCAGAAGGTAACTTCTTTGTACGGAGACTATTAGTCACTATGACTAAATCTCCTACTACTGCCTTACTTGTAGAATTACCCTTTACTTTATAATCTACAACATATGGCAGTTTATTCACCTTTACTTCTTGAGAAGTATCAGTGATTGGATTGCCTTCATCATCTAACTCAAATACATAGTATGTCGTATTTAAGTTAAGATTGATGAATTTTGTGGTCTTCTCTTCTTTTTCACCTGTACTATAAGTAATTGATTTTACTTGTAGTGGTGAACCACTCCCTTGTGGATTGTCATATAATCCAAATGTATATGTTCCACTCACTGGTTTATGAGAAGTACCTGCCGCATTGTTAATAAATGCTTTTTTAACTACTATCCCTGTCTGTGAGTTATATATAGTGAGATTAAAATCTTTAGTCGAATAAGCGATTTTGTATTTCTTATTTGATTGTGTTTCAAAATAGGCAATACATTGTTTTACATAGTCTGAGTAATCATCGCTTTTCTCTTTATCTACACAGATAATATAGTAAGAACTATCGTCCTTCATATATCCATCCGGTGTATTTCTTTCTTTGACTTCATAGATTGTGTTATATGAAGTCACAAATGGTGCTTTGACTGCATAGAGTCCATTTTCTGTTTCACCACTTGTTGTACTACCTTCCACTCTTTGAATCTTATCTCCATTGAGTTTACATTCATAAATATCAAATGTCACTCCACTCATTGGATTCGCATTATCCTGATCTATCTTCTTGATAGTTAGATGAGGATTATCTGTTGTAGTTGTACTACCACCTGCATTCAAGTTATAGCTGAAGTCTGGAATAACATCATTCTTACCACCATCATTCCCATAAGACTTCCAATAGACCTTATTAGATACTTTTGTAGACGTATCTGGTGCTATGTTTACAGTCACTGTATAAGTAATAATGATCTTTTTTTCATTTGGAATTGAGATTTCCAAAGTATTTGTTTCTGGATTAAATGCTTTTTCTATTTCTACAGAATTACCTGCATCATCCTTAGCTTCAATACTTGTAATATCTAATTCTAAGTTATCTCCTAACTCATCTACTAATGTCAGCTTATTGCCATCATTAGATGGAAGCTTTTGAGAGAGTGTATTGGCTGTAATTGTATACTTGATTGTTTGTCCATTAAATGTTTCAGGATGGCTTTTATCTAAGCTGTTCTTCTCAAGTGCTGCAGTAGAACTTGAAGTCGCTAAGTGTTCTTCTCCATCATTACTTTGTAATGTGACCTTGTTCGCAAATGTCTTAGATTGTCCACCAAGTAATACTTTAGAGTCTGTCACACGACATACAACCTGTACATCTATAGAACATTCATCTCTTGTATGTTTGTTTTCAAATGCACCTAATTTAATAAGAGCTTTATTTGTGTTCTTATTATAGTAATAGGTTGTACTTTGATTTTGTCCGTTATCATTAGTTGCTGTATTGGAATACTGCTTCCAATCAGCACCTAAACCATCCATTGTTTTAGATACAACAGATCCTGCTTTATTCCCATGCCACTTGATACGTATATATCCTAGCTCCATACCTTCTGGAATATCTTCTAATACACGGTAATCACCTTTTAAGTCTCCTGCATAGTTAACTTTAAAGACCCAAGAAGCATATATTCCATTACCTGTAGTTGTATCTAATGTTTTGGTACTTATTTTACTTATATTGTTGTCGGTACCAGCTTTAAGTATTTTAGCTTGTTTACCATCATAACTGAATGTACAGTTAAATTCCTTCAACAAATCTCCTCCACCATAAAGGGACTGAGTGGCATCATTATGCTTATTAAATGATGTATCTGTTGTGTCTTTTAAGAGTACTTCATTCTTATAAGTGAATGTTGCACGATTGACTGCAGGAATCTCTGATGGTTCTGTTTTGACGATAATATAGATATTTTCATCATCACCTAGCTTGAAAGTTTGTTTTGCAGTAAGAGTGAGTTCACTCTTGTTGTTTCCACTAAAGTTTTTACTATTTGTATATTCCTGTTCAAATAGGTCACTTTTATCTAGTAAACCTGTATTCGAATCTAAGAACTCTTGATAGTTTTTACATGCACCTATCTGCTTAGTGAGTTTACCTTGATAGATACCTGCAACAGAATCACTATGAAGGTAAGAATCAGTGATTTTGTTTTCTTTTACTACTGCATCTCTGATTTTTGTACCTTGTCTAATAGCTGATCCATTCACTTCTATTACCCAATAGAAAGTCCCATTCTCCCAAGAAGTCGCATTTTCTTCTGGTCTTTCATAATACCAGGCACTCTTATTCACATTAAGGTTATAGAAACCATTGACCTGTGTTGTTTGAGAAGCTGTTTTGTTGGTGAAGTTGAATTTCTGATTACCTTTCACAACATCCCCATTTAATGTGAATGAATTAGTGACTTTAATTTGACCCACTTCACTTAAATCCTTTGTTTGAGCATAGTAATCAAAGCGATAGCCATAACTATTAGACCAGCCCAGCTCTGAGAGTTTAAGTTCAAATGAAGTCTGTTTGTCAATCTTGACCCATTTAGATTCTTTATCTTTATAAGTATTTGTAGTTGCATCATATTCATAGGCTGTAATCTTTACATAACCGACATAATACATAATATCTGAACTCAATGCATCCTTTAAGGTTGCATGAGTGATATCAAATTGATTCTGTGATTTATTCAGATTAACTGTATACTTATAGCTTCCCTTTGGCACTTCAAAGCTATTTACTGAAGAATCCTTTACATAACTATCATTCTTCTTTACATAGACATCTGAATTCATCTGGATTGTTTGATCATTTGTAGTGACATTATCATCTTTAACTTTATGAATCCATGTATAGTCATTAAGATTCAATTTATTGTTAAGACGATCTAGTCTATCTGTTATATTGTTTGATTTTTTCGCATTGTCTGAATCACTTATATATAAGTTTTGAACCTCTACCTGTCCAGACTGCATAGCTGCATAAACTTCAGGTTTGATTTTAAGTTTATATGTCACATAATACGTTTCACCAGGATAAATTGTGATTGGATGATTTTCTGTACCACTTACTTTAAAACGTTTTGGATTTCCTTCAGTCCAATTCTCTTTATAATTTGTCCCATCTGTTTCCCATTCAACCTTATATAAAGATGAATCAACGATTGTATCTGTACTTCCTTTAACATAATGTAATTCTACAGAACTACGATCATATGAAATATATGGAAGCATCTTATCATCTGTTGAAAATGGCTTATTATTTAAATAATCTAAGAATCTAAAATTCTT
>UQGS01000040.1 GCA_900540685.1 uncultured Catenibacterium sp.
CTTGAGTTAGAGTGCTATAAAGTAGAAAATCAGGCGTTAAGCTAAATTTAATGATCGAATAGCAACATTTTTCTTAAACTGAGCGATTTAAAAAGAAAAGTCTAAAATTAATTTAAAAAGTTGTTGACAAACACCTGTATATTGGGTAAGATGAACAAGTAAAAAGTGGAAAGAAGAAGTGCCTACTTCTCGCCCGATTGATACAGTCGATGGGCCAATGTCACTAGATTAAACTCTAACGATAAGTGGGCGCTAGTACGCTCACTTTTTATTTAATATGAAGTAAGCGGAGGTGGCTTTTATTAGACGTTATGATAGAACAAAACCAGTAAAGAAGGAAGATCCAATTAACGAAAACATTCGTTTTAAGGAAGTATTGGTTATTGATCAGAATGGAGAACAGTTAGGCGTTATGAGCAAGAGAGACGCAATGAATCGTGCTTATGATGCAGGACTTGATCTAGTTTGTGTTGCTCCTAAGGCAAAGCCTGCGGTATGTCGTATCATGGATTACGGAAAGTATCGTTTCGAGCAGCAGAAGAAACAAAAAGAAATGAAGAAGAATTCAAAAGTTGTTGCGATCAAGGAGACGCAGTTATCTCCAACAATCGATGTACACGATAAGAATGTGAAGCTTAAACGTACTTTGAAATGGTTACAGGATGGCGATAAAGTCAAAGTAGCAATTCGTTTCAGAGGAAGACAGATGGCTCACGTTGATCTTGGGCAGAAGATTATGGATGATTTTATTGCGGAATGTTCTGAATATTGCGTTGTTGAAAAGCCAGCTAAACTAGAAGGAAGAACATTGACAGCAATGCTCGCACCTAAAAAAGCAAAGTAAAATAGGAGGAAACTTATCATGCCAAAAATGAAAACACATAGCGGTCTTAAGAAGCGCTTAAAGAAAACAGCAAGTGGTAAATTAAAGAGAGGCCATGCATACGTATCTCACTTATCACATAATAAGACACATAAACAGAAAAAGCATCTCGCTAAGTCAACATTAGTACACCCATCAGATTACAAGAGAATCAAGTCTCGTATCTAATAGGTTAATTTTAAGGAGGATATACACATGGCAAGAGTAAAAGGCGGATTTACAACTAGACGCAGAAGAAAAAAGACATTAAAGCTAGCTAAAGGTTACTTCGGTAGCAAACATGCTTTATATAAAACAGCTCATGAACAGGTAATGCATTCTTTAAAGTATGCTTACAGAGATAGAAGACAGCTAAAGAGAGAAATGAGAAAGCTTTGGATTGCACGTATCAACGCTGCTTGCAGAATGAACGATATGTCATATTCAACTTTCATGCACGGTTTAAAACTTGCAGAAGTTAACGTTAACAGAAAGATGCTTTCAGAAATCGCAATTGCTGATCCTGAAGGTTTCAAGGCTTTAACTGATTTAGCTAAAGAACAGTTAGCAAAGTAATCTAAAGTGCCAGAGATGGCACTTTTTTTCATGTTCAGAAAATTAATAGTGTGCTATGAAATAATCTTATATAATATACACCATGAAACTATTAAAAATATTAATCTGCTGTGGTGGTGGTTTCTCATCAAGCTATGTCACTACACGTATGCAGAAACAAATCCAAGAAAATCATTTAGAGAATCAAGTACAGATTGATTTCTCACCCTTTAGCTTGATGCACGAAGTGATTGATCAATATGATGTAGTGATGTGCTGTCCACACCTGCTCATGGAAATTAAGTTACACTTCAAGGATACAGGAGTACCCTTATATGTTCTTCCTCCTAGAATGTATGGTTTAATGAAACTTTCTGAAATTGTAGATGATGCGAAAGGAGTCATAGACATCTATCAAAAAACAAAACAGAATCCAGTATATTTCCCTGGAGAAGAAAATATCTTAAGAGTGACACGTATTAACTCTTATAACCATACACATGGAGGTAAAGACAATGGGGACATTTAAATTTGCCTGTAAGATGTTGAAGCGTGAAAAGAAACAAGCTATATCCTATGGTATTACTGTTCTTTTTACTGTCTTTGTTTCATTTGTCTTCTTTAATATTATTAATAATGATGCGTTAATGGATCAAACGGCTGCTGCGAGTGGTGGATCTTTTTCACAGGTCAGTGTTTCTTTATCAAGTATTATCGCATTTGTTGTGATAATGTTTTGTGGATTAATGATGGTTTATGCTAACTCATTCTTTTGTACACATAAGACAAAAGAATTCGCAATTCTCGCTATGAGTGGCAGCAGCTTTTTTGATTCAACACTCTATTTGTTTTATCAGGAAATTATTATCTCTTTAATTGCCTTGCCTCTAGGTTATTTGATTGGTATGGCAGGGGCAGTAGGCGTGAATTCAATCATGTATCAATATATGCATGTCAACAAGTCTATCTGTATGATTCCTATACGTGCTTACACTGATACACTCATGACTATTGTTATTCTTTTCTTTGTCACAATGTTAGGAGATTCTGGATTTGTTTATCGTCATGATATCCAGACACTATTACAGGACTCTCATGAAAAGGTTGTTGATCAGAAATTACCTTCTTATCTTCCACCATTCATTTATATTTTTGCAATTATTCTATTAGTTATGACTCCTTATAGCCCTACAGGTTTTGTATTCCCTTGTGCTGTAGGAGGGGTGGGGGCAGCTTATGTACTATCCCAGACAATCCCTGAATTACTTAGACAAATCAAAAGTAAACGTTTAGGACATACTTTAGATCTCGTCTCTTTAAGTCATTTATCTACATCCCTCACTAATTCTGGAGCTCTTATTCTTGTTTATGTTGTCACAAATGTCTGCATGAGTGCGATGATTATTGCTCAGAGAAATTCACCAAGAGAATATATGACTGCCATTATTGCATACATTGTAATGACAATCTTATTATCTATCACAATCATGTATAAATATGCTGCAGAAACGATGAAGAGAGTGAAAGCCTTTAGTAATCTTTATAAGATAGGTTGTACAAGAAAGAAGATTGCTTCTTATATCAAGAAGGAAGTTATTCTCTTCTATACATTACTTGTTTTAATCCCTATTGTTTATCTCACAATTGTCATGGTTCAGGTTTATATGCATACACCTGATACTTTAGGGCTTATTGTTATGCTGTTTGGTGTGGATATCATTCCACAGATGATTCTTGCAATGATTACATACTATATCTATAAAAAGAATGTTTATACAGAAATAGGAGAAGTACTATGAGTGAAATTCTAGTTGCGAAAGAAATTACTAAAATATATGGTATTGGTACAAGCCATACTTTTGAAGCATTACATGGTGTCTCTATGACTATGAATGAAGGAGAATTCATCTGCGTTATGGGACCAAGTGGTGCAGGTAAATCTACTTTTATTAATAATCTATCTACAATTGATATTCCTACAAAAGGAAAAGTCTATATCAATGATACTGAAGTAAGAAGCATGGGTGAGAATGAAAGAGGTAAGTTCCGTTATGAAAATTTAGGATTCATCTTCCAGGAATTTAACTTACTCGATTCTCTCACTATTCTCGAAAATATTGCAGTTCCTCTGTCTCTCGCAAATCTACCACAAGAAGAAATAGAAGCAAGAGTTAAAGAAACAGCCTCACGTTTATCTATTGATTCATTACTTCATAAGTATCCTAATGAGTGTTCAGGAGGACAAAGACAGCGTGCAGCTATCTGCCGTGCCCTTGTCACTCATCCTAAACTTATTGTAGCCGATGAACCAACAGGGAACTTAGATTCTCATACATCACATGAAATATTAGAAATCTTTAAAGAATTAAATGATAAAGATGGTGTTTCTATCCTCATGGTCACTCATGATCCAATGATTGCCAGCTATTCTCAGAAATTACTTTATATTAAAGATGGTGTCATCGCAAAGCAAGTCGTGAAAGGTGATTTGACACAGAAGGAGTATTTCCATAAAATAGTAGATGTTAACTCAGCAGAGTCAATGTCTTTATTTGAGGGGGAATAAGTATATGAGTGGAATTGTTTTAGAAGGTGGTACATTTAGACCAATCTTTTCTTGTGGTATTATGGATTGTCTCAATGATCATGATATTATGTTTGATTATTGTATAGGTGTGAGTGCTGGAATCACAGATGGTGTTTCTTATGTATCAAAACAACCTAGAAGAAATCTTGAGATACTTAAAACATATCGTCATGATCCTCGTTATATCGGTTTAAGAAATTACAAGACGGATCATTCCTTATTTGGTTTAAAGTTTGCTTATGAAACAATTTCTAATGAACTCAATCCTTTTGATTATGATACATTTTATAATTCTCATACTAAAGTACTTGTAGGTGTCACAAATGCGAATACAGGAAAAGTAGAATATATCGATGGTCATACAATAGATCGTCATTGTACAGTATTAAAGGCCACATGTGCTATTCCTATCGTATTTCCTGCAATTAAAATAGGTGAGAATGAATATTTTGATGGCGGTATTGCGGATTCTATTCCTGTAAAGAAGGCAATAGAAGATGGTAATAAGAAGCTTCTCGTTATTCTTACGAGACCAAAGGGATATAAAAAGACACTTAATTTTTCAACTAAATTTGCAGCACAGGTCGTTTCTCGTAAATACCCACTTCTTAAAGAAGCCCTGCTTGCACGTCATATTCATTATAATGAAACATTAGACTATATTGACAAGCTAGAAAAAGAAGGCAAGGCACTTGTATTAAGACCAACAGAAGAGGTGATCATTGATTCGATGGAAAAAGATCTTGATAAGATTCAAAGAATCTATGATTATGGTTATGCACTTGCTTTAGAACATCTAGAAGAAATAAAGGCTATATGTCATGAATAGAGTCTCTTGAAAGAGGCTCTTTTACTATTTATAATACTTTTAGGAGTTGATGCGTATGAAACCTATTATAGGAGTATTACCTTTATTTGATGAAAAGAAGGATAGCTATTGGATGTTACCTGGATATATGAAAGGTATTATGAATGCAGGAGGTATTCCTGTCATGTTACCTTTTATTGAAAATAAAGAAGATATGAAACAGTTATCCGAGAACTTTGATGGTTTTCTTTTTACTGGTGGACCAGATATAGATCCTTTTTATTATCATGAAAATAAGAATGAAAACTGTGGTGACTTAGCCCCTTATAGAGATACATTAGAAAGTCAGTTATTTAAAGAAGTCTATGCTTTAAATAAACCAATACTAGGAATATGTAGAGGACATCAGTTACTTAATGTATTATGCGGTGGAACATTGTATCAGGATTTACCATCAGAATATCGAAGTGATATAACTCATAGAATGAAACCCCCTTATGACAATAAGCATCATACTGTGACTCTTATAGAAGATACACCGTTAAAGAGTTTATTGAATAAAACAGTTTTGTCAGTTAATAGCTGTCATCATCAGGCAGTGAAAGACTTAGGAAGTGATTTACAACCTATGGCAATCAGTGAAGATGGTTTGGTTGAGGCATGCTATGCACCAGATAAGAAGTTTGTGTGGGGTGTACAATGGCATCCTGAATTTATGTATAAAGAAAAAGAAAGTCAGACAATATTTGAAGAGTTTATAAGAAAATGCAGAGAGTAAAGTGGAATATTGAATTAAAAGGACATATATATCCCTGTATTGTTTCATTTAAGAAAATGAAAACAATCAGAGTGAAGATCAGAGATAATTATTTAGAAGTCAGTGCACCTATAGGGACAAGTGAAAAGTATATTCGTGATTTGATCTATGAAAATGAAGAAGATTTATATGCACGTTTATCTTCTTATGTTCCTTATTTTGATCTAAGAGATGGTGGATATGTTTATATCTTTGGTAAGAAATATCAGATAGTTGTTAGAGATATCAAGAAGAAACAATGTGCGATTCATGGCGATAGTATTTATGTATATACTTCTTATGTGGAAAATGCGTTGGGTATATTTCTTTCTCAGATGCTTTATGACTATTTAAAAATGAGAACAGCAGAATATCTTCCTTTATTTAATCGACCTATGCCACGTACACAAATTAAACATTATAAAGGGAGATGGGGTAGCTGTTATGATCAGATGAATTTAGTGACATTCAATTTCTCTTTGGTCTATTTAGATAAAGAGTTGATTGATTATGTGATTGTGCATGAGTTGTGTCACTTTATTGAACCAAATCATTCTCCTCAATTCTATTTGGAAGTCAAAAAGAGAATGCCTGATTATAAGAAACGTATGAAAATATTGGAGGAAAAGCATGTATGATTCAATCAGTGAATAATAAAACAATTAAAGATCTTGTGAAATTAAAGAATAAGAAAACAAGAGATGAAAAAGGACTTTTTCTAGTGGATGGATTCCACATAGTAGAAGAAGCAAAAAAAGCAGGACTATGTGATCTAGTCATTAGTACAGATGAATCATTAGAAGGACAGGATAAGGTTCTTGTTGTGTCTGATTCTGTCATGGAAAAGCTCTCTTATACAAAAACACCACAGCCTATTATGGCTGTATGTCATAAGAAGGATAATATATTAAAACACTATGATCGTGTATTGATTTTAGATGGGGTACAGGATCCAGGAAACTTAGGAACGATCCTTCGTTCAGCGCTTGCCTTTGGCTTTAAACAGATTGTCATGAGTCCTGATTGTGTAGATCTTTATAACGATAAAGCATTGCGTTCTACTCAGGGTGCTGTTTTCCATTTGAATATTGTCCGTGATAATTTGAGTCATGTTATTCCAGAATTACAGAAGTTAGGAGTACGTGTCATTGCGACAAGCTTACATAATGCGTCTTCTATTGATGACATCAAACCAACAGATAAGATGGCATTTATTATGGGAAATGAAGGAAATGGTGTCAGAGATGAAACGATTGCGATGTCTGATGCATCTCTTTATATTCCTATTGATACAATGGAATCACTCAATGTTGGTGTAGCAGCAGGTATTGTGATGTATACCTTTAAGGAGGTTTCTCTATGATTAGACAACATATCTATTTTTCAGGAAGAGTGCAGGCAGTTGGATTTCGTTTCAGAGCACAGATGAATGCGACTCAGTTAGGCTTAACTGGATGGGTTAGAAACTTGTTTGATGGACGTGTAGAAGCAGAAGTACAGGGGACACCAGAACAGATTAATCGTTTTATCTATAAGATGAAAAATGAACAATGGATAGATATCACAGATATGGAAGTGGAAGATATCCCTGTAGAAAAAGGGGAGAGAAGATTTGATGTCACATACTAGACAATCTCTTTTAAAATCTTTTCAGCATGCCTTTGAGGGTATTATCCACACAATAAAGAAGGAACGTAATATCAAAATACATCTTTCTTTTATGTGTGCAGTCATCTTATGTGGGTTCTATTTTCATATTACGAAGTTAGAATGGATGATCTGTCTTATTCTATTTGCGCTTGTTCTTTCATTAGAACTTGTCAATACAGCAATTGAAGCAGTGGTAGACTTAGCCTCACCTGATATTCATCCTCTCGCGAAACTCTCTAAAGATGCAGCAGCAGGTGCTGTACTTATCAGTGCAATCATATCAGCTATCATTGGCTTAATGATCTTTATACCTTATATCATCTAAAAAAGCGGGCTATTTAAATAGTCCGCTTTTATCCATGATATCTAATGCATGTTCAATTGTATCATCACTTTGTACAAGAGCCATACGTACATAGCCTTCGCCTTGATCTCCAAAGGCATTGCCTGGTACAACAAGAACACCTGTTTTATCAAATAATTCCTTTACAAAAGTTTCAGAGTCTTTGAATTTATCAGGAATCTTTGCCCATACAAACATAGTGCCTTTAGGCATATCAATATCCCAGCCAATAGACTTACAGCCATTGACTAATAAGTCTCTTCTATGCTTATAGGCATTTCTTGTTTTTTCTACACATGACTGATCCTGTGTTAATGCTTTAATAGCACCTTTTTGAACAGGTAAGAACATACCATAATCTAAGTTAGATTTTAAAGATTTTAGTTTTCCAATAATTTCTTTATTACCAAGCGCAAAACCAATACGTGCACCTGCCAAACCATATGTCTTACTCAATGAATTAAATTCAATACCAACATCCTTTGCTCCTTCAAACTCTAAGAAACTGCGACCTGGTCCTTCAAACAATAATTCACTATAGGCATTATCATGAAGTACCATGATGTTGTATTTCTTTGCGAATATAATAAGTTTCTTATAGAATTCATCATTCGCAACACCACAAGTTGGGTTGTTTGGATAAGACACAATCATATACTTCGCATCCTGTGCAGTCTTTTCATCAATCTTATCAAAATCAATTAAATAATCATTTTCCTTTAATAAAGGCATAGTCACAACTTTAGCCCCAGCTAGTAGTGGTCCATCTCTAAAGATTGGATAACATGGATCCTGGACAAGTACGATATCGCCTTCATCTACTAAAGTTAAAGCTAGATGTGCTAAGCCATCCTGAGATCCAAGTAATGAAGTCAATTCTGTTGTAGGATCAATCACAACACCATATCTTCTTTCATACCATTCTTTTACAGTGTTCTGAAGATCAACGGCATCTGTAATCGCATAAAGATAATTCTCTGGTTTCATAGCTTCCTTTGCAATTGTTTCCATGACTTCTTGAGTTGGAGGGATATTAGGTGCTCCAATACTCAAATCAATGACTTCTAGTCCTTGTTTCTTTCTTTCACTACGCATATTTGCGAGTGTAGTGAAGATGCTTTCTCCGAAGAGATCCATTCTTTTTGAAAATTTCATTTTTATATACGCCCTCTCTTCATGTATCATAATACAAATATGAAACAAATGAAAGGGAGTTTCAATTTATAAAAAATCTACATGAAATGTATGTGTAATTACTATTTTCCTTGCTTTCGGCTTGTCCGATAGATTAGATTTCAGAAATGGATTTTGTAATCAATAGTTCTTATTGAAAATTAATGTATATGATGATATAAAAAATGGTGAAATAAAAGAAAGAAAAAATTTTATGAAAAATATGATTGTTGTAGGTGGTTTGTGTTTATCGACTGCTTGCAGCTCTGCTTTTTACATTGTTTCCAATGACAGTATATGCTATAAATACAATAGAATATGAAACTGAATATATG
Organism: uncultured Catenibacterium sp.; assembly: GCA_900540685.1. Classification (GTDB taxonomy): domain Bacteria; phylum Bacillota_I; class Bacilli_A; order Erysipelotrichales; family Coprobacillaceae; genus Catenibacterium. The sequence goes on from UQGS01000040.1 coordinate 9,110, forward strand.
GAACCGATAGAAGAAAGTGATTATATTGTAAATCAAAATTCACGTAATATTTTTACAAAAATCGCAAAAAAAGCTATAAATAATAAGGCAAGATTAGTTGATTTTGCTGAAAAGGTGGCTGGTAAAACTGTAGCAAAAAATATAAATAAATTTTTCACACCTATAACAAAAGCATTAAAACCGTTATTAGAAGGGACATTATTTTAATATGAGAGAAGACGATTATAAATTATCAATGGAAAAATTATATCAACAAAATAGATTATTGATTTCGGCTTTACATGAAATATATGGAGAAGAAATTCAGTCAACAAGTTTATTTTGTTTAGAACATGATATTTCTTTTCTGACAAGGAACAAAATTATGTTGGTTTTAAATAAGTATTCAATGCAGCATACAATGTCTGAAGAATTATTTTGGAAAGAAAAGATATATTCAGAAGTAAAAGATTTTCCAAATTTGGATGATTGTGAATTTAAAAAAATGCTTTTGTTGTTTTGGAAAGATTATGTAATTACAGATGAATAACTATTAGAGATGCATATAAAATGCAAAAAAATGGCTTGTTCGATAGATTAGATTTCGTCTTGTCTTTTTCCGAATAATTAGGTATAATACATGAGAACACGAAGAAAAGGACTAGTATGTAATATACTTATATTGAGAGAGGAAGAGACTGGTGGAAATCTTCTTATAAGATATTATTGAATTCACCTTGGAGTGCGGCTAATCCCCGCCGTAACACTGACGTTATAAGTGATAAAGTGCATATAGTGTATACTATATGAATTTAGGATGGTACCGCGATTTAAGTCGTTCCTATTGGAACGGCTTTTTATTTTTTAAGGAGGAAAGTTATGGATGAATTATTAAAAATCCAGGAAGAAGCACTTGCAAAAATTGCAGCTTGCGCTGATGCGAAAGAATTAAATGACTTACGTGTATTCTATCTTGGTAAAAAAGGACCTATTCAGGCTGCTATGAAATCAATGAAGACTATGGCTCCTGAAGAAAGAAAAACATTTGGACAGGTTTCAAATAAGACTAAACAGGAAATTGGACAGTCTATTGAAGAAAAGAAAGCTTATTTAGAAGAAAAAGCTTTAAATGAACGTTTACTTGCAGAAGATATTGATATCTCTTTACCAGGTAATCGTTTACCAGTAGGATCTGTACATCCTTTAACACGTGTTAAGGAAGACTTAGAAGAATTATTCTTAGGTATGGGTTATAAAGTAGCTGAAGGACCTGAAGTAGAATCAGATCATTTCAACTTCGAATTAATGAACTTACCTAAAGGACACCCTGCAAGAGATATGCAGGATACATTCTATATTGATGAAAATACATTAATGAGAACACATACTTCTCCTGTACAGGCACATGTTATGTTAGAAGCAAAGGGTAAAGGACCTATCAAGGTTATCTGCCCTGGTAAGACATATCGTCGTGACGATGATGATGCCACTCATTCACATCAGTTCATGCAGTGTGAAGGACTTGTTATCGATAAGAATATCACTATGGGTGATTTAAAGGGTACATTAGATGTTTTCGCTAAGAAGATGTTTGGTGAAAAGCGTGAAATTCGTTTAAGACCTTCTTATTTCCCATTTACAGAACCAAGTGTAGAAGTAGATATCTCTTGTGCCAACTGTGGTGGTAAGGGCTGTGCTATGTGTAAAGGTACTGGATGGATTGAAGTATTAGGCGCTGGTATGGTTAACCCTCATGTATTAGAAATGTGTGGATTTGATCCTAAGGAATACCAGGGATTTGCATTTGGTATCGGACTAGAAAGAGTTGCAATGTTGAAATATGATATTGATAATATCCGTGATTTCTACAACAATGACTTAAGATTCTTAGAACAGTTCGAAAGAAAGGAGTAGTATATGTTAGCTAGTTTACATTTATTAAATAGATATGTGAAAGTAGATGATCAAGATCCTGCAGAATTAGCAGAAAAGATCACTCGTATTGGATTAGAAGTAGAAGGGCAGGGGCCTCTTGCAAAAGGGACTAAGCTTGTTGTTGGTTATGTAAAGGAATGTATCGATCATCCTGATTCTGATCATCTTCATGTTTGTCAGGTAGAAACTGCTCCTGGAGAAGTTAGACAGATTGTATGTGGTGCACCTAATGTGGCTGCTGGTGAAAAGGTTATTGTGGCTTTACCAGGATGTGAACTTGAAGGTGGTAAGATTTCTTCAGGTTCTATTAGAGGTGAACAGTCTGATGGTATGATCTGTTCTATTGCTGAACTAGGACTCGATAACCGTTTATTAAAAGAAGAAGATAAAGCAGGTATTCATGTATTACCAGAAGATGCACCAGTAGGTACTGAAGCACTTTGTTATCTTGGTTTAGATGATTATATTCTTGATATTGGTTTAACACCAAATAGAGCTGATTGTATGGCTATGCAGTCTTTAGCTTATGAAGCAGCTGCTGTATTAGGCAGAAAAGTTACTTTACCTGAAATCAAGAAATATCCTGAAGAAAAGAGTGAAATTGAAGTTCATGTAGAAACTCCTTTATGTTCATTCTTTGGTGCTAAACTTGTAAAAGGTGTAACAACTAAAGAATCACCTAAATGGATGCAGAATGCACTTCTTGCATCAGGTATCAAACCTATTAATAATATTGTAGATATTTCAAACTTTGTCATGGTTGAAACAGGTCAGCCTATTCATATGTATGACTATGATAAACTAGTAAAGAAGGCTTTCGTCATCAAGACAGGTTTCAATCAGAAGGCTGTTCTTCTTGATGAAAATGAATATGATATCTTACCTGAAGATGTTATTGTATCCACTGATGATGGCATTGGCTGTGTGGCTGGTGTTATGGGTGGTAATGACACTAAGATTGATGACAATACTAAAAATATCGTTATTGAAGCAGCGACTTTTGATGGCGCTGCATTAAGAAATACAGCAAGACGTATGAACTTATTAACAGATGCCTCACAGCATTATATCAAGGGTGCTCTTGATACAATGAGTTCATTAAAGGTATTAGATCGCTGTACTGATTTATTAGTACAGTATGCGGATGCAACTACTATCTATGAAACAGTTCATACACCATTAGATGAAACAAGAAAAACTGTCACTATTGAATTATCAAGAGTGAACGGCTTACTAGGTACTTCATTAACTGTTAAAGAAGTATCTGATATCTTCGATAGCTTATGTTTTGAATATACATTAGAAGATGAATTATTTACTGTCACTGTTCCTACATATCGTAATGATATTACTATGGATGCAGACTTAGTAGAAGAAGTTGCACGTATTTATGGTTATGATAACCTTCCAACTACTTTACCAGTCATGAATATGACAGATGGTGTATTAACACCAAAACAGTCTAAAGAACAGTTGATTAGACATACACTTGTAGACCTTGGTTTACATGAAACATTGACTTATACACTCACAAGTGAAGCAGCTGTCAATGAATTCAACTTATTCCATTCTTTAGACAATACAGTTAAATTAATGAGTCCTTTAGGTGAAGAAAGAAGTGCTGCAAGAAAATCATTGATTGGTTCTCTTTTACAGACTATTCATTACAACAATGCACATTCAAATAAGGATGTAAACATCTTTGAAATTGCGAATACATATTCTGACAAGGAAGTATCTAACTTAGCTATTGCAGTAAGCGGAGATTATGTCAATGTACCTTGGATGGGCAAGAAGGAAGCTGTTGATTTCTATCTTGTGAAAGGTTTCGTAGAAACATTATTCAAGAAATTATGTATTGAAGAATCACGTTATACTTTTGAAAAGGTAGAAGCAGACAATAAGGACTTCCACCCAGGTAGAAGTGGTTATATCAAGATGGGTAAGGAAATTGTAGGTGTCATTGGACAGGTACATCCTGCTAAGGCAAAGGCTTATGAAGTGAACGATACATATGTTGCAGAATTGAATTTAACAGCTATTCTTGCATTACGTACTCGTGCATTAAAATTCAAGGCTATTCCTCAGTATCCTGCAGTATCTCGCGATATTGCCTTAGTTGTTGATTCAAAAGTACCTGCTGCAGATGTTGTTAAGACAATCAAACGTGCAAGCAAACAGCTTGTAAAGAGCGCAGAAGTATTTGATGTTTATGAAGGTGAACATATGGAAGAAGGTAAGAAGTCATTGGCTATCTCACTATTATTCCAGGATCCATCTCGTACATTGGATGATGCAACAATTAACTCAGCTATGGAAAAAATTCTTGAAGCCTGCAAGAAGGACCATAACGCTGTATTAAGAGGTTAAGATCAGTGCTTGCACTGATCTTTTTTTCTTATGAAACTGATTTTTTCAGATTTAGATGGGACACTTCTTCATAGTGATAATACGCTTTCTGACATGACATTACAGGCTATAAAGAAGGTGTATGCACATGATGATTTGTTTATTCCTATCTCTTCAAGACTTCCTGAAAGCATTCAATCATTTGTCCCTTATAAAGCACCACTAGTAGCCCATAATGGCGCAATGATCATTTTAGAGGATGAAACGATCTCTTATTCAATACCAACAGACATTGTCTATGATATATGTTCTTATTGTGATGATTTAGATTGGAATATTTATGATGGTGATCATTGGTATTCTACAAATAAATATTTTAAAGATCATGCGATAGAAGAGTCTTATATTGGAAAAGCATCGATTAAGATAGGATTAGACGACATTAAAAAAATACAGACCATTCATAAAATAGTCTGTATTGGATCTATTGACCATGTCACTTCTTATTTAAAGGAAACATATCCTTCTTTACATATTACCTGCAGTGCTTCTTATTATCTAGAAATCACCAATAAAGAAGCCACTAAAGCGAGTGCGATTCAAACAGTCGCCAATCATTATCAAATCCCATTAGAGAATACAATCGCTTTTGGTGATTATTATAATGATGAAGATATGTTGGAGATGGCAGGAGTAAGTTATGTGGTAGATAATGCCCCTGATGACTTAAAAGAAAAAGCAGATCATATTACTTTGAGTAATAATGATGATGGTGTGGCCTTTATTTTAAATCAATTTTACGATAAGGAATCGCTTGAATAGTTTCTTTAAAGAAACCAGGATCCACTAGATCAAGAAGCTGTGCCCCTCTTTTTTCAATATCTAAAGCAGGGTGTTTATGTTTAGTGATATTGGTGATGATCTTATATTCTGTATTCTTTTTAGCTGTTTTAATATAACGCTGTCCTGTAGTAGATAAGCCTAGGATATGAATATAATCAATATCCATGGCTTTTTTCATTTCCTCTTTTGTATTATGAAGAAGAATATGTACCAGCATTCTTTGTATTCTGCTTCTTGTATAACGTTTACTTGTTAAACTGTTAATTAACTCTTCTAGACTATGAGTTTCTTGGTTCACTTTATAAAGACGGTCATCAAGTCCTTCTTCTATCATATGTAGATTTTCTAGAGGAGTAAAAGTAATGAGATACTTTAAATAAGGGTAGAACTCTTCTAGAGTAAAGAAATGAGAGTTCTTATAAGTTTCATATCCAGGTAATTGATGAGCAACATCTTTTCTCTGCTTCAACGCGATACGTAAAGAAGTGGCACTGGAAATTTGTTCGATATCTTTTGCATGATAATCATTGGTACGCTTTATACAATGCATAGAAATAGGATAATGATGATGAATCACCTCTTTAACATAACTGAGTCCTAATAAATCATTAGGTGTTCTCACTTCCTTATTTAAAATAAACTGCAATGCCTGATTACAGGCATCAGGATAACGTAAGCCATCCTTCATGCCTTCTTTTACTTTTAAATTGTAAGTATCAGGATCTTTTTCAATACCCTCGGCTATTTCTATAAATGTCTCTATATTGCCATCCTCACTGCCAAATACAAGATCAGTCACACCCATCTCATGAAGTAAAGTCACTGCCCCTTTCGCAAAATAATCTGCACTCTGACAGGCATAAACAAGAGGAAGTTCTATCACGATATCGATTCCTTCATTTATTGCGATGGCCGCTCTTTTTTGATAACTGATCAAAGCAGGTTCTCCTCTTTGTACAAAAGAGGAACTCATGACACAGATTGTGAGATCTGGCTGAATTAGTTTTTTAGCTTCTTGAAGATGTAGACGATGCCCTAAGTGATAAGGGTTATATTCTGTAATAATACCTAGTATTCTCATGGAATCACCTCAAAAAGTATTTTATCATAATGGACTGATAATACAAATAATGATATACTTTTTGTATTAGGAGGATTATTAATATGGCTTTAGAATTTAGATATGATACACAGTTATTAATTGATGGTCATGATTTAGATGAAGATGATATCAATGATTACATCACTGAACATTTCAAAGGAGACTGCCTTCTTGCAGTAGGTGATGAAGACTTAATTAAGATTCATTTCCATACAAATGAACCATGGCAGTTATTAGAATATTGTGCGACATTAGGTGAAATCTATGACATCGTTGTAGAAGACATGGATCGTCAATCTAGAGGTTTAAAGGGATAACTTTCATCTTTGATGAAAGTTTTTTTAAAGACTATGTTTGGATTAGGTACGATTATTAATTGCAGTGCTATTATTATCGCAGGTATTGCAGGTATGGTGTTTGGAAATCATTTGAAACAGTCCATGCAGGATACTTTGATGAAAGCAGATGGTGTTGCGGTTATTTTTATTGGTATTGCAGGCGCATTAAGTAAGATGCTTGTTATTAAGGGTGAAACAATTGATACAACAGGTACTATGATGATGATTATTTCATTATCTCTTGGTGCCATACTTGGAGAAATGCTGGACTTGGATGGCAAGATGATTCACTTTGGTGAATGGCTTAAAATTAAAACAGGTAATGCGAAAGATAAGAAGTTTGTCGATGGTTTTGTCACTGCATCTCTAACAGTCTGTATTGGTGCGATGGCCGTTGTCGGTTCTATTGAAGATGGAATCCATGCCAATCATTCTATTCTTTTTGCGAAGGCAATACTCGACTTCGTGATTATTCTTGTTATGAGTGCAGCTCTAGGTAAAGGGTGCTTATTCTCTTTTGTGCCAGTAGGCTTATTTCAGGGGACAATCACTCTTTTAGCAAGTCTGATTAGTCCATTTATTACAAGCACAGCAATGAGTGCACTCTCATTTGTAGGTTCAATACTTATATTCTGTGTTGGTGTTAATCTTGTATTTAACACAAAAATACGTGTTGCAAACCTTTTGCCAGCACTAATTGTTGCCTGTATATGCACTGTTTTTCCATTGTAAGAAACTTTTACTTGCATTTATTCTTGTTTTTTGTAGAATATTTATGAGGAGTGAAGACGATGGAAAACAAGATTCGATTAAGCCCTAAAAGAATTCTGAATAAAGAATTTTCTATTGAAACAAAAGGCTATAGCGCAAATGAAGTAGATAGTTATCTTGATATTGTGAAAGAAGATTATCTTAATTTCCAATCCATGTTGAATGACTCTTATGATGAAATTGAAGGTCTTCAAAAAGAGAATGCTGCTTTAAGAAGAAAACTCAATGAATTATTAAGAGAAAGACAGGATCAAAGAGATAATGCACGCGTCATGGAAGAGAACTTGAATAACAATGTCGATGTCCTCAGACGTATTTCTCAATTAGAAAGAGAAGTCTATCATAAAAATAAAGACTAATATGTGTCTGCGAGAACTGATCGCTGGAAACAGAGGAAAGTCCGTGCTGCCACTATCTGAGATGATAGTAGTGATCGTGCTGAGGCTAATAACCTCAGGCAGAAATGACAACGGTGAACGCCTAAGTCGTAAGATATGGAACTAGCCATAAAGTGCCACAGAAACGAATACTGTTAGAAATGACAGGGTGAAAAGGGGTAAACTTCGCGAGGCAGAAACCCAAATTTTGGTAGGGGAGTCTAGCAAAAGGAATTGAACGGATGCTAGGTAGAGCAATCTAAGATAAATGATGAGTTGAAAAACAGAACACGGCTTATAAGAGCAGACTCATAGATGGTTTCCATTGGAGACCGTCTTTTTTTGTCTGTTTATAATAGTTGTAAAATGACACTATTTGTGGTTAAATAGACTTGATATAAATGCAAGGAGGCTTTGAGATGAATATTAGTGAAATAATCAAACAGAAAAGAGAAGAAAAAGGATTATCTGTTGAAGAATTATCTTCTCAGACAATGCTTTCAATTGCGATAATTAAAGATCTAGAAAGTGGCAACTTTGACCATTACCAGGGTGAAGAAGCTTATATGAAGATGTATCTAAGAAAGATCTGTCGCGCTCTTGATATAAATGAAAAAGAAGTACAGAATGAGTATTTAAACTTAACTCAGAAGATTGAGTTAGAAGAATTACAGGAAGCAGAAGCGCAGAATGAGCAGGCAAAGAAAAAGTTATCCGCAGATGAGGAAAAAGCAAAAGCTTTCCGTTTTGAAAAGCCTTCATTTACAAATAATAAAGGTGTCATAGGTGATAAGAGTCATTTGAATGTGATTAGAGTGATTATTATTATATTACTTGTTGCGATGATTTTCTGTGTAGGTTTCTTTGCGATTAGTAAAACAAAGTCTAAGACAGATGTACCATCATTTACAAGAAATCAGCAGACTGCAGCAGGTGAAGTGACTAAGAAACCTTCTAAAAAGAAAACTGAAAAGAAGAAAGAAGAAGTTGTACCTGCAGTGACATATACAAGAAATAGTGATTTAAACTATAACTTTAAATTAAAGGATGCAAATGCACAAACATTTAAATTAAAGGTTGAATATTCTAAGAAGTGCTGGGGAAGCCTTTATGTAAACCGTACTAAATACACTCAGTTTGAAGGTAAGACATATAATGAAGGTGACAGCGTAGAAGTTACATTAAATACAGCAGAATTTAATTCATTAAGACTTGTAAGTGGTGAACAATCTGGTGTGAAGGTGTATGTGGATGATGTAGAAGTTCCATTAACTGATGAAGAAAAGGCTGAAACAGGACTCAAATATACTTATTTAACATTGGAGAAGTAAGATGAATTTACCAAATCGTTTAACAGTAACACGTTTATGTCTTGTGCCAGTATTTATCGCATTATATTTATGTCCTTATTTTACAGATATCAGTGTGCCTCAGATTCATTTTCTCTTTACTGATATTTCTGTCATCCAGTTATTAGCCTTTATTGTATTTTTAGGAGCCTCTTTTACAGATTTCTTAGATGGTTATCTAGCAAGAAAAAATCATCTTGTCACTACTTTTGGTAAGTTTGTAGACCCTATTGCAGATAAGATGCTTGTGAATTCAGCACTTATTCTTCTTACATGGAATAATAAGATGTCAGTCATCGCCTTAATCGTTATGCTTTTAAGAGATACTTTTGTGGATGGCGTACGTCTTGTTGCATCTAGTTCTAATAGAGTTCTTGCAGCCAGCATTTATGGAAAACTTAAGACAGTGACTCAGATGGTGGGCATTTGTCTTCTCTTATTAAATAATCCAATCTTTGCGCATTGGGATATCCCATTTGCGAATTATGTGATTAATATCGCAGCATGTGTTTCATTATTATCTGGTATTGATTATTTCTGGAAGAATAGAGATTTAATCCTGGAGAGTATGTAACATGGAAGATTTAGTCAGATTATTAATAAAAAAGAATGTAACAATTTCCAGCGTTGAAAGCTTTACAGTAGGAAATTTTGCGGCAGCTCTTGGATCAGTTCCAGGAGTTTCTGCTGTTTATAAGGGGAGTCTTGTCAGTTATCAAACAATTATTAAGCATCAGGTATTAGGTATCCCTCAGGAAGTGATTGATATGTATGGTGTTGTGTCTAATGAAGTGGCAGGACTTATGTGTATCAATGGACAGAAGATGTTTGATACAGATCTTTGTATCTCATTTACTGGTAATGCGGGTCCAGATGCGATGGAAGGCAAGAAGGTCGGTCTCATTTATATTGGGATTGCCTATAAGGATGAAGTTCATACTTATGAATATGAACTAGAAGGTAGTCGTAAGCAGATTGTAGAACAGGCTCTTGCGATAGGAAAAATGAAAATTTCTGAAATTTTGAAGTAATTTATAAATAATAATCGTATGAATATGTATGGAGGTATATGTTTATGGCGAAGGAAAAGAAAACTGCAGTCAAAGATACTGATGCAGCATTAGATGATGCAATTAGTCAGATTGAAAAGAAATTTGGTAAAGGGTCTGTTATGCGTCTTGGAGACCATACAGCAGTGGATGTGGATGTCATCCCTTCAGGCTCTTTAACTCTTGATAAAGCATTAGGTATTGGTGGTTACCCTAAGGGACGTATTATTGAAATCTATGGTCCTGAATCAAGTGGTAAAACAACTCTTACATTACATGCAATTGCGCAGGCACAAAAACAGGGTGGTAAAGCAGCATTTATTGATGCAGAACATGCCATTGATCCTGTTTATGCCAAGAATTTAGGTGTTGATATCGATGAATTGATTCTTTCACAGCCAGATAGTGGTGAACAGGCACTAGAGATTGCTGAAATGTTAGTGCGTTCTGGCGTGATTGATTTGATTGTTATTGACTCAGTGGCTGCATTAGTGCCTCAGGTGGAATTAGATGGTGAAATGGGAGATGCAGCAGTTGGTTTACAGGCACGTCTAATGAGTAAGGCTTTAAGAAAGCTTTCTGGTGTCATGAATAAGACAAACTGTACAGTCATCTTTATCAACCAGCTACGTGAAAAAATCGGTGTTATGTATGGTAACCCTGAAACAACAACAGGTGGTCGTGCCTTGAAGTTCTATTCTTCTGTGCGTGTAGAAATTAGAAGAAGCGAACAGATCAAGCAGAATGGTGAAATTGTAGGTAATAAAGCCAATATCAAGGTTGTAAAGAATAAAGTAGCCCCACCATTTAAGACAACACAGGTGGATATTATCTATGGTAAAGGTATTTCACGTGATGGTGAAATTCTTGATTTGGCAGTAGAAGGCGATATTGTAGAAAAATCAGGTGCCTGGTATGCTTATAATGGTGAAAAGATTGGTCAGGGAAGAGAAAATGCGAAAAACTTCTTGATCGAACATCCAGCTATCTTTGAAGAAGTAGAAGAAAAAGTCAAAGCTCAGCTTTTTGGTACTGAAGAAGTGGCTGAAACTGCAGAATAATCTCATTACTTAGGCGGAACATTCCGCCTTTTTATAAAATGTGGTGTAAGTATGAAGAAAACAGAAGAATTAATAATTAATACATTCTTAGAACTTGTTGAAGAAAAGCCTCTTGATAAGATCACTATTCAGGATATCGCGGATCAATGTGGAATTAATAGAAATACTTTCTATTATCATTTTGATGATATCTATTCTTTGATTGAACAAATCTTTAAAGCACGTTTAAATACTATCGAGACAATGTTTGAAGAAGGTGCTTCATGGAGTGATTGTTCTGAGGTTGCTTTGAAATTTTTAGTGGAAAATCGTCGTGCCATTAGACATATTGCGTTTTCAATGAACCGTAATCAGTTAGACCATTATCTGTTTGTAGTATTTAAAAGAATAAAATCATGTTTTGCACCGTGTTGGTATCTTTGCCTATTTATGATACAATACGCA
>UQGS01000041.1 GCA_900540685.1 uncultured Catenibacterium sp.
GGCACAGAAATAGTGATTAATCTTTGAATTAATACTATTTCTTGTCTACCCTATTTAATCAGTAATAATTTTTCCTTCTTTAGGTCCACCAGCAGCATTTGATTCATCTGTATCAATATGCATGAAAGTAGCATAAGTATCTTTAACACGGCACATAACATCACCGAAGATTAAAGAACGACCATTTGTTTCAACTTCTACCTTTACAATCTGACGATCTTCAATACCCATAGCTTTGGCATCTTCAGGAGAGAAATGGATATGACGTTTTGCAGCAATAACGCCTTCAGTTAATTCAACTTCACCCTTAGGTCCAACTAATTTACAAGCACCACTACCAGCAAGGTCACCAGAACCTCTAACAGGTGCATCTAAACCTAATGCTCTTGCATCAGTAAGAGCTAATTCAATCTGAGTATAATCTCTTACAGGTCCAAGAACAGACATAGCCTTTTCGCCTCTTGAACCTACAACCTTTACCTTTTCAGCACATGCAAACTGACCTGGCTGAGAAAGATCTTTTTTCTTTGTTAGTTCATAGCCTTCACCAAATAATGTTTCTAAATCAGCCTGACATAAGTGAATATGTCTTGCTGAAGTTTCAATAATAATTTTGTTATTCATAATCTGCCTCCTAGCACACGTATTGTACACCCTTTTATTCAGTTTGAAAAGGCTTACTTTACAAATATCTATAAGTGTAACACATCAATGTTTATTTTCATTGATTCTTAAAACTGCTATAATATTTGTAAGTGAGGTTGATGTTATGATTAATGTTATTACGTCTGAATTACCAATAATATGGAAGTTTGTGAAATCTGCCATAGATTTATTGGCAGTATGGGTTTTATTATACTATGGTATCATGATGTTTAAGACAAACATGCGTACTATGCAGTTATTTAAAGGGGTTATTGTTGTCCTTTTAGTTAAAGCTATTACAAGTGTTCTAGGCTTAGTGACTTTAGGTACTATTGTAGATGCAGTGATTACTTGGGGAGTATTGGCTATTGTAGTCATCTTCCAGCCAGAAATACGTGTCTTATTAGAAAAGATGGGACAGACTAAAAATGAAGTACAGCATCGTTTATCTGATGATGAAAGAGAACGTGCGATGGATGAATTGGTAGAATCTATTACAACTATGTCCAAGGATAAAACAGGAGCATTAATTACCTTTGAACGTCGTCAGTCTTTACAGGACTTTATCAATACAGGTGTTAAGATGTCTGCATCTATTAAAGCAGAACTTTTAACTACTATCTTCTATGAAGGGACACCACTTCATGATGGGGCTACTATTATTAAGAATGATATGATTGTGGCTTCTGCCTGCTTCTATCCTCCTACTAATAAGGAAATCCCTTCACAATATGGTGCAAGACATAGAGCAGCAATTGGTATTAGTGAAATTACTGATTCCTTAACAGTGGTTGTATCTGAAGAAACAGGTAATGTTAGTTTTGCGGCCAATGGGGAACTCACAAGAATCAACTTGAATGAACTCCGTTCTAAATTGATTGCAGAATTGAACTGGTATGATGAAGGTGGTGAAGACCATGAGTGATCCTAAGAAAAAGAAACAGACGGATTCCACTACAGATTTCTTCTTGAAGTTCATGAAAGAAGAAAAGTCTGATAAAGAGAAGATGGAAGCTAAGAAAGAAGAGAGAGAACAGACTTATACAAAGACAGTAGAAAAGGTCTCTTCAGGCTATAACTACTTTAATAAGCTATTAGATAAGTTGTTAGAGAATAAGCATTCAGTACGTATTCTTTCTTTTGTGCTTGCGTTGTTCTTATTTGTGTCTTTCTCTGGGGGAGATGTAATGAACTCTACGACTGCAGGGGCTACTTTAAAGAAGGTGCCTGTACAGGTAGAAGGGTTAAAGGAAGGTTATGAAGTATCAGGACTTCCATCAACTGTAGAAATAGGATTGATCGGTCCTTCTATGGATATCTATACAACTAAATTAACAAGTAATTATGAGGTATATTGTGATTTATCTGAATATAATGAAGGAACACATCATGTGACATTAAAGACAAGAAATTTTGATAGTGATCTCACTGTTATGTTGATTCCTGAAACAGTGACTATTCAGATTCTACCTAAGGTAGATGCTAAGTTTGATTTAGGATATAAGTTTATTAATCAAGATAAATTAAATGAAAAATATAGCGTTTCAGTTGATACAATCTCTACAAAACGTGTTACAATAACAGCGACACAAAATAATCTGGATAAGATTGATAAGGTCCAGGCACTTATTGATGTAGAGAACAAGACAAAAGCATTCAATCAGACATGTGAAATTAAAGCATATGATGCAGATGGTAATGAGGTACAATGTACAATCGCACCAGAAAAGGTAAATGTGACTTGTCATGTTGATTCTTATTCTAAAGAAGTGCCAGTTAAGCCAGAATTTGTTGGTCAGCTTCAGGATGGCTATCAGATGACAAATTATAAATTATCTAGCTCTACTGTAACGATTTATGGTAAGCGTACTGATATTAGTGATATTAACTATATTACATGTCAGGTAGATATTTCTAATTTATCTGGATCAACAACATTATCTGGTATTGCATTGCAGGGGAATGACAAGATAAACAAGATGTCACAGACAACTATTGATGTGACAATGTTTATTGAAAAGAAATAGAGGAGAAAAGAAAATGGGTAAATATTTCGGAACTGATGGTTTTAGAGGAGAAGCAAATAAAACCTTAACAGTAGAACATGCTTTTAAAGTAGGTCGTTATTTAGGTTGGTATTATAACCGTAACCATAAAGCTAAAATCGTTATTGGTAAGGATACAAGACGTTCAAGCTATATGTTTGAATATGCTCTTGTAGCTGGTTTAACTGCAAGTGGTGCAGATGCATATCTACTTCATGTTACAACAACTCCTTCAGTATCTTACATTGTAAGAACTGATGGATTTGATTGTGGTATCATGATTTCTGCATCACATAACCCTTATTATGATAACGGTATCAAGTTAATCAATGATAAGGGTCAGAAGTTTGATGCTGAAGTTGAAAAGCAGATTGAAATGTATATTGATGGTTTAACTGATGAACTTCCATATGCAACTAAGGATGATATCGGTCGTGCTTTAGATTACTCAATGGGTAGAAATAGATATATTGGTTACTTAATGAGTATTCCTAAGAGAGCATTCAGAAATGTACGTGTTGGTTTAGATTGTGCCAATGGTGCTTCATCTAATATCGCAAAGGCAGTATTTGATGCATTAGGTGCTGAAACATATGTCATCAATGATCATCCAGATGGAGTAAACATCAATACTGATTGCGGTTCTACACATATGGAAGCATTACAGAACTTCGTACGTGAAAAGGGATTAGATATTGGTTTCGCATTTGATGGTGATGCTGATAGATGTTTAGCTGTTGATGAATTCGGTAGAGTTGTTGATGGTGACTTAATTCTTTATGTATGTGGTCAGGAATTAAAGAAAAACAACGAACTTGCAAACAATACAATCGTTACTACTATCATGAGTAACATCGGTCTATACAAGGCTTTAGATAAGATTGGTATTGGTTATGCAAAGACTGCAGTAGGTGATAAGTATGTTTATGAAAACATGGTCACTAACGGAAACGTTATTGGTGGTGAACAGTCTGGTCATATCATTTTCTCAAAACATGCAACAACAGGTGATGGTATCTTAACATCATTAAAGATTCTTGAAACATGTATTGAAAATAAGAAGACATTAGCTCAGTTAACTGAACCAGTAACTATCTATCCACAGTTATTAATCAATGTACGTGTAAGTGATAAAGCTACTGTATTAAATGATGAAGATATCAAGAAAGCAATCGCAGAAGTGACAGAAACATTAGGTGATGATGGTCGTATTTTAGTAAGAGAATCTGGTACTGAACCATTAATTCGTGTCATGGTTGAAGCACAGACAGATGAAATCTGTCATGAAAATGTGCTTAAGGTAGTAAATCTTATTAAAGAAAAAGGCTATGCCGTTAAATAATCACATAATCTAACAAAATATTGCCACTTTCGTGGCAATATTTTCACTTTATAATGAAATATGGGAGGTGAGTCTCTTGAAATATAAAATTAATATTATTGATGATGAAAAACAATTAAATGACCTTGTAAGAACTTATTTAGAAAAAGAAGGATATGAATGTACATCTTTCTATACTTATGATGAAGCTTTAATGCATTGTGATGATGATGTGCATTTATGGCTAGTGGATATCATGCTTGATAAGAATAGTGGGTTTGATTTATTAACTGCGATTAAATCATCTCGTCCTGATATGCCTATTGTCTTCATGTCTGCAAGAGATCAGGATTTTGACCGTATTATTGGCTTAGAAAAGGGCTGTGATGAATATATCACTAAACCATTTAACATGAAGGAAGTTATTCTACGTATTCATAATGTCTTAAAACGTGTATATAAGGATACTGAAATGATTGAAATAGATGGTTATATGATTGATGAATCTAAACGTAAGGTATTAGAAAATGGCCATGAAATTGATCTTACAACTAAAGAATATGAATTACTTCTCTACTTCATGAAGAATAAAGGTATTGCGATTTCTCGTGAACAGGTCTTAACACGTGTCTGGGATGAAAACTATTTTGGTAGTGACCGTGTTGTAGATGATACATTAAGACGTTTAAGAAAGAAGATGCCAAATATCAATATTAAGACAATCTATGGTTTTGGCTATAGATTAGACTAATGTTTAAATCTCTCTCTTTATTGAAACAGCTTTTAGTGGTGATTCTAGGCTTAGCGATTATGCTTGTGGCAGTTGTTATGCCAGTGGTAGATTCTAATGTTCATGATATTATTGATGATCAGATGTATGAGAAACTAGAAACATCACAAAGAGATAATGTAGAATATGATTTCATGCCTTCCAACAACAAAGAGAAGGCTATCTATACAATCGTTTATGATCCAACAGAAAACGCCTTTACATTTAGTAACCTTCATGGTGATGCCACTACATTGACATTACTTTATAACTATTTATTTGGACGTGACTTAGAGAAGATTGTGAATAGTCGAAGACATAATACAATAGAGAATAAAGGGACTTATGCAAGAGAAACATACTATTATCGTATTATGAAGGTGGATGATGAGTATCTGATCTCTATTATGTCTAACTCTTATTCAGATAAGCTGATCACTGATATCCGTAATCGTATTATTTATATTCTTTATGCAGTACTCACTATTTTCGCATTAGTACTCGTCTTATGGGTTATTACTCTCATTCGTCCTTTAAAGAAGATCAAGACCTATGTAGACTCTATTGCCAATCGTGAAGAAGCTACTCTTGTTATGGATAGAGAAGATGAAATAGGTGTCGTAGGCAACGCAATCGTGACAATGAAGGATGAACTATTAAAACAGGAAAAAGTCAAAGAAGAAATGATTCATAATATTTCTCATGACTTAAAAACACCTATCGCATTAATTAAAACATATGGACAGAGTGTCAAGGATGATATTTATCCTTATGGGGATAAGAATAGTTCTATGGATGTTATCCTAGAAAATGCGGACCGTTTAGAACATAAAGTGAAATCACTACTTTACTTAAATAGACTTGATTATTTAAGTGCGGAAGAAAGTGAATTAAAGCCTTTCCCTATTAAAGACTTAATTGAACATATTGTGATGCAGATGGAAGCGATGCAGCATATCCATATAGAAACAGACTTAGATGATGTATCCTTTATTGGAAATGAAGAACACTGGCGTGTTGCGATAGAAAACATTATCGATAATGCTTCACGTTATATGAAATCTGTCATTACTATCACATTAAAGAAAGATACACTTATTATCTATAATGATGGAGATCCTATAGATGAAGGTAAGAAAGAAGATCTTTTCAACCCTTATGTAAAGGGTGTGAAAGGACAGTTTGGTTTAGGTCTTTCTATTGTATCAAAGATTGCGACTATGTATGGCTATGATATTCATGCTGAGAATAAAGATGTCGGTGTCGCATTTATATTTACGAAAAGAGCTTCCTAGTTGGGAAGCTTTTTGTGATAGAATAGAGTAAAGGAGTTGAGAAAATGAGTTATTTTGGAGAACATACACCAAAATTAGGTTTTGGTATGATGCGTTTACCACGTATTAACGGACAGATTGATATTGAAGAAACAAAGAAGATGGTGGATGCCTTTATGGATGCTGGACTCACTTATTTTGATACAGCTTATGTCTATGAAGGATCTGAGGAAGCGACTAGACAGGCACTTGTAGAGCGCTATCCTAGAGAGTCTTATACACTAGCTTCTAAAATCAATGCGAAGATGATGTGTCATGATGAAGAAAGCTGTCAGGCACAATTAAAGGTCAGCTTAGAAAGAACTGGTGCAGGCTATTTTGATTATTATTTATTGCATGCCTTATCTGATGCGAATGTCGCTTTATATGACAAGTATCATATATGGGACTTTGTGAAGGATGCGAAAGAGAAGGGACTTATTAAACATTATGGTTTCTCTTTCCATGGTACACCACAGTTATTAGATGAATTACTTACCAAGCATCCTGATGTAGAATTTGTCCAGCTACAATTAAACTATGCAGACTGGGAGAATCCTTCTATTACATCTCGTGCGAATTATGAGATTGCGAGAAAACATCAGAAATCTATTGTTGTGATGGAACCTATTAAAGGTGGCACACTCGCTACACCTCCTGAATCAGTAAGAGAAATCCTACATAATGCGAATCCTAATATGTCCATTGCCTCATGGGCTGTACGTTATGTGGCATCACTAGATGGTATTATTACAGTATTAAGTGGTATGAGTACAATGGAACAGGTATTAGATAATATCTCTTATATGAAAGACTTCAAACCATTAAGTGAAGAGGAACAGAATACAATTAAAGAAGTACAGAAGGCATTAGATGCAATCGAGTCTATTCCTTGTACAGCATGTCGTTATTGTACACCGGGCTGTCCTATGGGAATTGAAATACCAGATATCTTCAAGGCAATGAACTGGTATAAGATCTATGGTATGAAGGATAAAGCCAAGGATCGTTATGAAAGTACTATTCAAAAGAGTGCCAAAGCATCTGAATGTATAGGATGTGGTCAATGTGAGGGTGTTTGTCCACAACAGTTACCTATTATGGAATATCTTAAAGAATGTGCTAGTGTATTAGAGGAGTGATGTGTTTGAAGAAATGGATACTATTTCTAGTAAGTTTATTATTAATAACAGGATGTACACAAAAACAGGTGGAATTAGCTAAACCTGTGACTATTGAATTCTATTCAGTTAAGACATGTGCTGAATGTATCGCTTTTAAGAAGAATGCGATTCCTTATTTAAAGAAACGCTATAAGAATATTACTATCAAGATGTATGATATGGATGATACAAAAACTACAGTTCATTATGATAATGCAGTTAACTCTTTAAAGGACTTTGATGATGAATTCTATGGTTTAGGACCATTTATCTATGTAAAAGGATATTTTGCGTTATTAGGATATGAAACAGATGATGAAGAAACACTCGCAAAGGATATTGAACGTGTCACAAATGGAAAAGAACCTACTCAAGATTTTAATGATCGTAGGTTTACTGTTAAGTAGTACATCTTGTAAAAAGAATATATATTCTGTAAAAGTCTATGGACTTAAGTCTTGTGGAAATTGTAGAATATTAATAGATGATTTCAAGGATGATGATAACATCCAGCTGCATATGATTGATATTGATACACATATAAAAGCCTATCAAAAAGATATCGCATTATATGAAGGTTTGAGTGAAAACCAGGCTCCTGTAATTATAACGGAGTCATTTGCGAAAGTAGGCTATAAGAGTGAAGATTATAAGGTACTCAAAAAGGCAATCATATCAGGTAAGAAACCAGATCTAAATAATTATTATAAAAGGAGAACATGAATTATGGCAACACCACATAATGAAGCAAAAAAAGGTGAAATCGCAAAAACAGTCTTAATGCCAGGAGATCCATTACGTGCAAAATATCTGGCAGAAACATATTTAGAAGATGTTGTACAGTTTAATGCAGTAAGAAATATGTTTGGTTATACAGGAACTTATAAAGGAAAGAAGATTTCTATTATGGGTTCAGGAATGGGTATGCCTTCTATTGGCATCTATTCTTATGAATTATTTACACAATATGATGTAGAAAACATCATCCGTATTGGTAGTGCAGGTTCTATGCAGAAGAATGTACATATTAGAGATGTCATTATTGCCCAGGGATCATGTACAGACTCTAACTTTGCTCATCAATATGAATTACCAGGTACATTCTCAGCTATTTCTTCTTATTCATTACTAGAAAAAGCTGTATCTCTTGCGAAAGAAAAGAAGATCAACTATCACGTAGGTAATGTCTTAGCTTCTGATCTCTTCTATCATGCAGATACAACTTCTACAGAAAAATGGTCAAGAATGGGTGTTCTTGCAGTAGAAATGGAATCTTATGCATTATTCGCAACAGCTGCTTATTTAGGTAAGAACGCTCTTACATTACTTACAATCTCTGATTCTTTAGTAAATGATGAACCAGAAACCACAGCAGAAGAAAGAGAAAAGACATTTACTGCAATGATGGAAGTCGCATTGGAGATTGCTTGATGAAACAGAAGTGTGCTTTTTTTGATTTTGATTATACAATAGCCCATGGTGATTCTATTAGAAAACTATTGTCTTATACCTTAAAGAAGTATCCTTTATCAGTATTCCGTTTTCTTCCACTTGTTCCTTATGGAATTGGTTATGTATTACACATCTGTTCCATGGAATCAATGAAATCTTGGATTCATTTCCCTTTAGATCTTCTTACAGAAGAAGAAATTAAGGATTGTTATGAAAAGAAAATTGTCCCTACTTATTATCCACATATGGTGGAAGAAATGAAGAAGAGACAGGAAGAAGGATGTTTGGTATTTATAGTTACAGCCAGTGCAGAAGCCTATATGCGCTTTAATACACTTCCCTGCGATATATTAATGGGGACAAAAACTAAGATAGAGAATGGACATTATACATCTCGCATTATCGGTGAGAACTGTAAAGGTAAGGCAAAGGTGACTAGAATTAATCAATATATGAAGGAACATGATCTAGAAATAGATTATGATCATTCTTATGGTTATTCTGATTCCGATTCTGATCTGCCGATGTTGGAGTTGTGCCGTTACCGTTATCGTGTCGATAGAAAAGATGGCCATTTATCAGACTTTTAAGCAGCACGTCAGTGCTGCTTTTTCAAACAGTTCTTGAAAAGTATAATTCTCTAGTTTATACTTTTGATTTAGGAAAAGAGGAATATAAAATGACACGTTATCGTGATACGTATGCGAAAGTACGTTTAGATTATATTAAAGAAAATGTAGAAACATTATATAAGAAAACTAAAAAGCCTATGGTAGCCATCATTAAAGCGAATGCGTATGGACATGGCTATAAGGAAGTGGCTTCTGTTTTAAAGGATGAATCTATTATCCAGATGTTTGCGGTAGCTACTTTAAAGGAAGCTGTAGATTTAAGAGATTTAGGTGTAAAACAGGATATTCTCGTACTTGGTGCAGTCCCTCTAGATGATCTAGATATTGCGATCAAGAAGAATATCAGCCTCGCTTTATTCTCTTTTGATTACTTGAATAAGATTAATGAAATGCATCATTATGATGCACCAGTTAAGGTTCATTTAAGTATCGATTCAGGTATGAACAGAATTGGCTTTAAGACAGAAAAAGAATTTGAACAGGCTATGGAAATGATTGATCCTTCTAAGATTGATGTAGAAGGTATCTTCACTCATTTTGCGACTGCAGATGATTTCTCTCAGGATGATGAATATGAAAAGCAGCTTGCATTATTTAAGTCTATTGTCGGTAATAATCGTTTTAAATATATTCATTGTGATAACTCAGCAGCTATGATGTTCCATCATTCAGATTATGGAAATCTCACACGTATAGGTATTGCAATGTATGGTGTAGATCCACGTGGTGAAGAAAATAGTGACTTGAAACAGGCAATGAGTCTTTATACTAAAGTTGCTATGGTGAAGGTTGTTCCTAAAGGTGAAAAGATTGGTTATGGTATGACTTATACAGCAGATGAAGATCAATATATCGCAACTTTACCAATTGGTTATGCTGATGGATTTACACGTGCGAACCAGGGCAGAGAAGTCTATATTAATGGACATTACTATCCTGTAGTAGGAAGAGTATGTATGGATCAGTGTATGGTGAAGGTCGATGAAAATGTGAAACCTGGGGATGATGTAGAAATCTTTGGAGAACATATCTCACTTGCAAAAATTGCAAAAGAAATCAATACAATCCCTTATGAAATTATCTGTCTCATTTCACCAAGAGTGGAGAGAATATATGAAAAGTAGAAATCAATATGCGAAAACAATTAGAAGAATAGAAATCGGTTCTAACTTCTTACTTATTATTGGTATCCTAGTAAGCTTCTTTATGTCATGGGGATTACCTGGTACTATCGGTACAGTCGTACTTTATATCTTGCTTATGGCTTATAACTTCCAGTTAATGAAGAGATGTCGCTGTGACTCATGTGGTCATGTAGATGTCTTTACAAAGTCTAGAAGCTTTGTGACTGGTGTAGAAAAGAGATGTCCAAACTGTAACCATAAGCTAAAGAACGATTTACCACTTAATGAAATTGAATTCAAGGATTAAAAAGATGTCAGTCCTAACGGCTGACATCTTTATTATTATATCTTTTTGCGAGTCTCTGGAAGGTTGTATGACTTATTTCCAGCATTCTTCCTGCTTCTCTTAAGCTAATTAAATTATTCTCCCAGAGGTTATAAATAGAATCAAAGTTTTCAGGAATATCCATGACAGGCCTGCCAAACTTAACACCTTTTTCTTTTGCGATTCTTATCCCTTCAGCCTGTCTTTGTCTAATATTTTCTCTTTCTATCTGCGCTACATAGGAAAGAATCTGTAAGACTAAATCCGCAATAAACTTACCTGTTAAGCCATTGATCTTATTTCTTGTATCTAATAGTGGTAGATCAAGTACACTGACATCTACATTCTTATCTTTTGTGAGTATTCTCCACTGTTCAATTATTTCCTCATAATTTCTGCCTAATCGGTCAATAGACTTAATATAAACCTCATCACCTGCTTTAAGCTTTCTTAACATCTTCTTATAATTCTTACGTTCAAAATCCTTACCTGACTGCTTATCAATAAACATCTTATCTTTATTAATACCCACCTCCTTCATTGCCTCTACCTGTCTATCGATATTCTGTTCTCTAGTAGACACTCTAATATAAGCATATTTCATATCTTTACCTCCATTAATCAGGATTATACAAAATATTCACTATTTTAGATGATATTATGAATGATAGGACTATTGCGGGCACGAAAAAAGATTGCCTTTTGGGCAATCTTCTTATAGGTTTGCATTAATAAAATCTTTGAAATAATAGTACTGTAGAGCACCTGAATACTTAGCTTTTACTTTGCCGTCTTTAATAATGAATGTGCAAGGTGTAGAAACATTCACATTCAATTTCTTATTAAGGTAATCACTAGATTTTCCTTTTGTATCAACATAATAAAGCTTATTTTTTCTATTCTTTGTCTGGTAAGTTGTCATAACTTCCTGGAAAGACTTCATTGTATTATCAGAACTATCACCTGCAACAACAATAAAGCTATCTTTATTCTCAATTTTCTGTTCAAACTTTGTGCTTGATAAAGTTGTATAAGTTGCATATGTTGCCTGACGATAAATAAATAATCCAAGGAATACAACAAGTACTAATCCAAAAACACTGATTTCACGTGCAAATTTCTTGATAAAATCTTTCATTATTCTTGTACGCCTCCGTTTAAATATTGTAGCAAATTCTACCCTTTATGACAATATCTTATTGTTTCACTTTAGAGGATAAGAATGGTATAATAGAAACATTAGGAGGACGTACAAATGACTAAAGTAGTAAAAACAGATAAAGCACCTGGTGCTATTGGACCATATAGCCAGGGAATTGATATCGGTAATATGATCTTCTTCTCAGGACAGATTCCACTAGATCCTGAAACAGGTGTGATGCCAGAAGGTATCGAAGCACAGACTAGACGTGCATTAGATAATGTAAAAGGATTACTTGAAAGCCAGGGTCTTACATTCAAGAACGTTGTGAAAACAACTGTATTCTTAGATAATATTGATGATTTCGCAACTATGAATGGTATCTATGCCGAATATTTTGAAGAACCTTATCCAGCAAGAAGTGCTGTAGAAGTCGCAAAACTTCCTAAAGGTGCTCTATTAGAAGTAGAAGTGATTGCAGTAAAATAGACTTTCTCATTTGAGAAAGTCTTTTTTTATGCGTAAAACCTTGAAAATAATGAGAATTGTGCCATAATCAAAAAGACAATAAAAAAGGAGATTATTATGTTACTCTATTTAAAAACTATTTTGTTTGGTATTGTAGAAGGAATCACAGAGTGGTTACCTATCAGTAGTACTGGACATATGATTCTATTAAATGAATTTGTGAAATTAGATGTTTCTAAAGATTTCTATTCTATGTTCCAGGTTGTTATTCAGCTAGGGGCTATTCTTGCAGTAGTCGTTATCTATTGGAATCAGATCTGGCCATTTAAGAAGAATACAAACCCAATGGTCAAAGGCTTCTTTAAATATGTAGATAGAGATATCTTTGATTTATGGCTAAAGATTATCTTTGCATGTATCCCTGCTGCAGTGGTTGGTTTATTATTTGATGATGTATTTGAAGCATTATTCTATAATCCACCATGTGTTGCATTAGCACTTATTATCTTTGGTATTGGATTTATCGTAATCGAAAACAGAAATGCATCACTAAGACCTAAAATCAACTCTTTAAAAGCAATCAATGGTAAGACTGCTTTCTTAATTGGCATGTTCCAGTTAATTGCAGCTATTTTCCCAGGTACATCTCGTTCTGGTGCTACTATTCTTGGTGGATTAATGTTAGGCGTAAGCCGTACAGTGGCTGCAGAGTTCACATTCTTCTTAGCTATCCCAGTTATGTTTGGGGCAAGCTTATTAAAGCTTGTGAAGTTTGGTCTAGCATTCACAGGAACTCAGCTTGCAGTATTAGGACTTGGTATGGTTGTTGCCTTTGTATCATCTATTTTAATCATCAAGTTCTTAATGAGCTATATCAAGAAGCATGACTTCAAGGTATTTGGCTGGTATAGAATTGTATTAGGATTATTAGTACTTGCATATTTCTTTATCATTAAGTAAAAAAACAATGGCGCGAGCCATTGTTTTATTTTTTCTTAATTGTAATACCAATCTTTCTTTCTACTTTTGCAAGTTTCTTTCTTGCGATTCTTCTTGCTTTTTCAGCCCCTGCTTCAAGGACATTATCAAGATAATCACCGTCTAAGATTTCATTATAACGGTCCTGGATTCGTGTCAGTTCATCACCAACTACTTCTGCAAGATCCTTCTTGAATTCTCCATAACCCTTACCTTCATACATTGTTTCAAGTTCTTCAATAGTCTTACCTGAAATAATAGAATAGATTTCAAGTAAGTTAGAAATACCAGGTTTATTTTCTGGATCAAACTTAACGTGTGAATCACTATCAGTGACTGCAGATAAGATCTTCTTCTTAGATACATTAACTGGATCTAAGACATAAATACATCCTTTACCATTTGGTGATGATTTACTCATCTTCTTAGTAGGATCCTGTAAGTCCATGATACGTCCACCTACTTTAGGAATAATAGGTTCAGGTAATTTGAATGTATCACTATAACGGCTGTTGAAACGTTCTGCAATATTTCTAGCGAGTTCTACATGCTGTTTCTGGTCTTCTCCTACTGGTACATATTCTGGATCATACATCAAAATATCTGCATTCATTAATGAAGGATAGTTGAAGATACCAGCACCAATATGTCCGCCTTTTTCTTCTGCTTCTAGTTTCTTTGATTTATATTGAGTCATACGTGATAATTCACCCATAGAGACCATGCATCCTAAATACCATCCAAGCTGAGCATGTTCTAAGACATCACTCTGTAGGAATAATGTGACCTGTTCTGGATCTAATCCTGCCGCAATATATAATGCAATCAGGTCTTTAGTATTCTTTCTTAAATCCTTTGGTTCCTGATAAATAGTCATTGAATGAAGATTTGCGACAAAGATAATCATCTCATATTCATTCTGGAACTGTACAAAAGGCTTGATTGCGCCAATGTAGTTACCTAAAGTAACACGTCCTGTAGGTTTAATACCACTTAACATTCTTTTCATTACTTACGTCCTCCTAAATAAAAAAGGCACGCCCAAAGGACGTGCCACCAATGTGTAGTTGTGCTGGTAACGACAGCAGACGTTTCTAACTAATGCTAGAAAAGCTCCCAGAACCCAATTCATTTCCTATATATGACTCATTTCCACCACCCATGAGCTCTCTATCCATAGTATAAAAAACTACTTATTTCTGTTCATTGCTTCTTCCATTATAATACAAAATTATGTGAATGCAACCAATAAACATACACAACCTATGAAAATGATGTATAATAGACACAAGAAAGAGGTGAAATCATGATTAGAATCTACACTGCACCAAGTTGTGCATCATGCAGAAAAGTCAAGGCATGGCTGAAAGAACATGATATTCCTTATGTAGAAAAGAATATCTTTTCTACAATACTAAGAGAAGATGAATTACGTGAATTATTAGAACGAAGTGAGAATGGTACAGATGATATCATTTCTAAACGTTCTAAGATCATCAAAGAAAATAAAGTGGACATTGAAGATATGTCTATCAATGAATTGATTCATTTCATTCAGGAGAATCCATCTATCTTAAAACGTCCAATCATGATTGATGAAAGACGTTTCCAGGTAGGATATAATGCAGAAGAAATTCGTGCATTTATACCAAGAGAATTGAGAAAATTGGCAGAATGTCAGAAGTTCGACAATTGTCCACAGTTCAGTGCATCTACACTTGTAGAAGATTATCATCGCAGCAATAAAGCAGGCTTATAGGCCTGCTTTTAATGTACTGAGAACTCTTGCAATCTTACTTGCACAGTTTCCTTTATATTGTAGGTGGTATGTTTGACATAACTCTTCAAACTGTTTAAGACCTGCTTCTTCATCATTGACTTCAAATTCTAATTCATAATCAGTGATCCCGTTATAATGATTCTCATCAAGTGATAACATGCCTGAATAAAAAGGAATATCTCTTCTGATCGTAGTGAGAGAATAAGCCTGTTTAATAAGACTTAGATTAAATCCCTTATTACTTAATAAACGTGTAATTTCATTATCGGGCATCTCTCCATTCTGGATCATGATGAGATCCTCTTTGTGAATCTCTAGGTTATGTTCTAAACGACCGTTCTTTTCAGGAATCTTTAAAGTCATTTCATAATAGCCTTCTTTTTCTCTTATACGAAGACTATAGCGTAAAGCACTTAATTCAATACTTGTAAGATAATAATTTGTCTGACTATAAGTATGCCCATTGAAATCATTCATTAATTGATTGAATACATCTTCATCAAGAAGCATCTTATATTCTATTTCAAGATTTTTTTCCATAATGTCTCCTCATTTTTCTCAAATTATATACTTGTGGTTGTTGTCAATACAAGTCATATTGCTTAAAAAGGTAATAGAAAGTATAATAATAGCGGTGAGGAAAATATGAAAAGATATGCGATTGTGTCAAAAAAGGATGATGTATCCCGTCATCTTGCAGCTTTAATTAAAGATGAACTTAAAGAACTCATTTATGATGAAGAACATCCAGATATAGTGATTTCTGTAGGTGGAGATGGAACTATGATTTATTCTATTCATCGTTATGAGCATGTTTTAAATGATGTCTCTTTTGTAGGAATCCATACAGGAACATTAGGATTCTTTACAGACTATTTAAAGGATGAATATAAACAGCTTGTAAAGGATATTCTTACAAAAGAACCAGAAATATTTGATCGACATCTTTTACGTATTTCTTATAATGGAGAAATCTTCCATGCCTTAAATGAAATGCGTATAGAGAATAGTTATCGTTCACAGGTTATTGATATGTATGTGAATGATGAACATATGGAGACATTTAGAGGAAATGGTTTATGTGTGAGTACCCCTTCAGGCTCTACAGCGCTCAATAAGTCATTAGGAGGGGCAGTGATTAATCCTAGCTTAAGACTTATGCAGGTGACTGAAATAGCGGGTATACATCATAATGCGTATCGTTCTTTAGGTAGTCCTCTTATTTTAGGAGAAGAGGATGTAGTGCGCTTTGAAACGGATTTTAATG
Organism: uncultured Catenibacterium sp.; assembly: GCA_900540685.1. GTDB lineage: Bacteria > Bacillota_I > Bacilli_A > Erysipelotrichales > Coprobacillaceae > Catenibacterium. The sequence continues at coordinate 16,424 of UQGS01000041.1, forward strand.
AAAATGCGGTTTTAGGTATTGATACAGATATATATGAACTAAAGGATCATGATGTCATAGAAGCACGTTTATCTAAACGTGTGGCACATTTCTGTAATTATCGTCATGTATCTTTTGTGAAGAGATTGAGGAAATCATATCTATGATCTTACAGTTTGAAATAGATGCACAGCATGTTGATATGCGTTTAGATGAATTCTTCTATTTACATGGTATTTCTAAGAAGCTGGTAAAAGATTCTAGAAACCATGGAGAAATACTAGTGAATGGAGAAAAACAGTACTTGTGTTATAAGACAGTACTAGGAGATAGTGTAGCTATTGTCTTTCCTAAAGAAACAAGCAATGTGATTCCTGTGGATATTCCTTTAAAGGTTGTATATGAAGATGATTATTTGATGATCATTGATAAACAGCCTGATCTTGCTTGTATTCCTGTTAAGAAGTACTTAACAGAGTCATTAGGGAATGCGATTATGTATTACTATCAAGTAAATCATATTGAGAGTGCTATTCATCTAGTGAATCGTCTAGATAAAGAAACATCAGGACTCATGATGATTGCGAAAAGTCGTTATGTTCATGATGCTTTCTCTCATGATATCAAACAGGTCAAACGTGTCTATCATGCACTTGTGAAAGGCAATCCAGGGCAGGGAACAGTCAATGCGCCTATTGACCATGCAGAAGGTCATGGGACAAAAAGAGAAGTAAAAGAAGGCGGTAAAGAAGCAATCACCCATTACCGTACGATTAAAACGACTGGAGAGTATTCTCTAGTAGAATGTAAGCTAGAAACAGGACGTACGCATCAGATACGTGTTCATATGGCTTATTTAGGATGTCCACTTGTCGGAGATCCACTTTATGGTGAAGGAGAAGGTTTCTATCTAGATAGTGTAGAAATAGCCTTTAAACATCCTATCACACAACAATGTATGACTTTAAAGAAGGTGTTCAACGATGTACGAATTAAAAAAATTAAATCTTAAACAGTCAGAAAAGTATATGACTTATAAATGTAATGAATATGGAAAGCACTATAAGAAGTTCTCTAGAATTATTCCTGTAGTTGTGATTGTCGCATTAGTGGCTGCTTTTCTTGTTCCTACTCAGGCTAAAGTGATCTATGCACTGGCATTAGCTATTGCAGCTGGATTATTCTTCATGGTTTATAGCTACTATAAACAGATGGTGAGCTTAAAAGAAGTACCTAGTGTACCTTGTGAATATGTGGTTACACCAGTGAAGTACAATGAAAGAGTACAGCTTAAGACAACTAAAGGGGAAGATCTCTTATTCGCTTTTGTAGAAAAGAGTCGTTCTATTTATAAGAATGAAAAAGAAGCGCTTATTATCTATGTACCTGAATCAGGACATATTTATGGTGAACATGTCGCTTTACTTAAAGATATTAAGGGATAGTTATGGAACCATTAGATGATATGCATGAATTTGAGAACGATGCGAAAAGAAAAGCATACCTCATAAAAGAAGGAAAAAGAAAAGTATATTCAGAAGAAGAATTTATTGAACTTTTAGAAAAAGAAGGACTATAACAAAAAAACGGCATGCCTCATAAGAGGTATGTCGTTTTTTTAGTATTGTTTATGTTTTACATCACGAAGCTTATTCTGATAATCAATATCAATAATAACACCTAGCGCGAACATATAAGATAATAATGAAGATCCTCCATAAGACAACATTGGTAAAGTAATACCAGTAATAGGAAGTAATCCAAGAATCATTCCAATATTCCATGTCTGCTGGAAGATGAGACATCCAAATGTACCCATGATAAATGTTTTATCACGAATATTATCACTTCTTAAGCCAATATTTAAGATACAGATATCAAATGCTGCAATTGCAAGTAAAGTAATAAGTGCACCTGCATAACCAAAGTCAGTCGCAATAACTGAGAAAATAAAGTCTGTCTGTCCTTCAGGGAAAACCTTGACTACAGCTCTAAAGCCATGTCCAAACCATCCTGCAGTTCCATAAGATAACTGAGCAAACCATGATTGTAATCCCTGGTTACCTGTTGTTCCCTCAGGATCCAGCCATCCATAGACACGGTCTAATTTATGTCCAGAGATGAGTGATGTAAAGATACCATTCTGGTAGACAAATAAATAAATGAGACCAAGTACACCAACAGCACCAACGATAATAATAAATAAGAACCAGTTCTTATTCATACCACTTGATAATAATACAAAGAAGACAGCTGCCATAATAATCATCATAACCCCTGAGTCATTCTGTAAATAAATAAGAATAGCAGGTGGTAGAGAAATCTTCATCACTTGAATGATATACTGTATTTCACTGTCTGTTGTCTTAACTAAGACATGATCATTATATTCCTGCGTGATTTTCGCAAGATACATAACCATGATGATCTTCATGAATTCAGAAGGCTGAAAACTGAAGCCTGGAATGTTATACCATGAAGTCGCACCATTGGTGAATTTTGCGAGTGGTACAATATGGATATGTAATAGTCTTGTATAGACAAAATGGTCTACGGCAAGACCAATCAGCAATACAATAAAAATCATATACAATGTTTTAATATGAGTATATAGGGTATCCTGACCTATTTTATAGATGATATAACTGAGAACGCCACCTAATACATAATAAAGTCCCTGTTTCAACCAGAGCATGTAAGGATTCGCAATGTTAGTCATAATTGGTGCAGCACTTGCAACCGCAAAACAGCTGATGGCACCAAGCAATATAATTAAGGCAATGAGAGGATATTTCTTGAGTGTTTCTTCAAGTTTTTCCATGCGTGCCCTCCTTTTTTCTTTTTACTTTTTTCATTCTTATAGTATACTATATTTTAAAGATACTTCAATAAAAAGGAGTGTGTATAAAGTGTCTAAAAATATGATGATTGGTATTATTGCAGCAGTGGTTGTTGTGCTTATTATTGTTGTGATGATGACTCGTAAAAAGAAAACAAGTAAAGAAGAATGTCCGATTGATGCGGATCTATTAATTAAGGCGTTAGGTGGTAAAGACAACATTACTGCTTTAGAAGCATCACCTTCTAAATTAAAGGCCACTTTAAAGCAGGATAAGGATCTTGATATTGAAACAATTAAAACACTTGGTGCAAGTGGTATTGTGGCAGGTCATTTAACACTAACTATGATCTTTGGTAAAGCATCAAGTGTGATCTGTGAAACAGTGTTAGAAAAAATTAAATAAGAGGTATTAACTATGAAGTTTAAGATGGTACATGAAAACTATAACGTTAAAGATCTAGATGCGTCTCTTAAATTCTATGAAGAAGCATTAGGCCTAACTGAAAGAAGTCGTAAGGTGAGCGATGATGGAAGTTTTATTATTGTATATGTTGGTAATGAAACAACACCATTCGAATTAGAACTTACATGGCTTAAGGATCATCCACAGGCTTATGATATTGGAGAAGAAGAATTCCACTTAGCCTTTAAAGTAGATGATTATGAAGGGGCACATGCATTACATGAAAAGATGGGATGTATCTGTTTTGAGAATCCTTCCATGGGCATCTATTTCATCCAGGATCCAGATGGTTACTGGCTTGAAATCATACCTGAAAAATAGTCTGGGAAATGCATCATGCATTTCCTTTTTTTTGTGAAAAAATAATTAAAAAATATTTTTATATATAAAAAATGTCACTAATGTAAGCGCATTAGTCCTAAAATAACAAATA
>UQGS01000042.1 GCA_900540685.1 uncultured Catenibacterium sp.
AATAACGATGAAGACTCATCGTTAGATTTAGATATTTCTGAAATAGACTTCTAGACTATAAAGAATCACGGGGTGACTTTCACCCCGTGATTCATAATAACTAAAATATAGGAAACCCCTAGTTATTTTAAATTACCGAACTTATCCAAGATATGCTTCTCTAACACGTGGATTATTTGCGACATCTTCTGCTTTACCTGATACAGTAATATTACCTGTTTCAAGTACATAAGCATGGTCTGCGATAGAGAGTGCTTTATTCGCATTCTGTTCTACAAGAAGAATAGTCATACCTTCTTTTTCATTCACTTCTTTAATGATATCAAAGATTTCATTGACAAGAATTGGAGAAAGACCCATTGAGGGTTCATCTAGTAATAATAGTTTTGGTTTAGACATCAAAGCACGGCCCATCGCAAGCATCTGCTGCTCACCACCAGATAATGTACCAGCTAACTGTTTCTTTCTTTCTCTTAAACGTGGGAATAATGTATAAATATGTTCAATATCATTCTTGATACCATCAGCATCATTACGAAGATAAGCGCCCATTTCTAGGTTATCTGCAACACTTAACTGGGCAAAGATACGACGTCCTTCAGGAACCTGTGCTAAACCTTTAGAGACAATCTTATGAGCAGGTGTTTTCATGATGTTTTCACCATCAAAGATGATTTCACCACTCTTACCATTTAATAGGCCAGAGATAGCATGCATTGTACTTGTCTTACCTGCACCATTGGCACCAATAAGTGCAACGATTTCACCCTGTTCTACATTAAATGAAATCTTCTTAATCGCATTAATGACTCCATAGTGTACTTCAAGATCCTTAACTTCTAATAACATCTTTAGCCCTCCTCTTCATTGCCTAAGTAGGCAGCTACAACATCAGGGTTGTTTCTAATTTCTTCTGGTGTACCAAAAGCAAGTACTGTACCGAAGTTTAATACCGCAATCTTTTCACAGATACCCATAACAAGCTTCATATCATGTTCAATAAGAAGAATAGCCACTGAGAACTTTTCTCTTACAATTTTAATAGTTTCCATTAATTCAGCTGTTTCTGTAGGGTTCATGCCTGCAGCAGGTTCATCTAGAAGTAATAGCTTAGGTGCTGTCGCAAGTGCTCTCGCAATTTCAAGCTTTCTCTGTTTACCGTAAGGTAAGTTCTTTGCCTTAGATTCCGCAAATTCTTCAAGATGGAAAACACGTAATAAAGATAAAGCTTCTTCCTGCATAGCAGCTTCAGCCTTCTTATATTTAGGTGTATGGAATAATGCATCAAATACAGTATAAGGATGAGAGTAATGTAATCCTACCTTTACGTTATCAATAACGCTCATTTCCTTGAATAAACGAATATTCTGGAATGTTCTTGCGATACCTGCTTTAGTGATCTTAATAGTGTTTGCTTTTTTAATAGGCTGTCCTTCAAATAGGATACGACCACTTGTTGGCTGATAAACACCTGTTAATAGGTTGAAGACAGTTGTTTTACCTGCACCATTTGGACCGATCAAACCAAATAACTGGTTCTTATCGATTTCAAAGTTAAATTCGTCTACGGCCTTTAATCCACCAAACTGAATACCAAGACCTTCTGCTTTTAATAATGGTGTACTCATTCTGGCTTCACCTCATCTTTCTTTTTAAAGAATGGAAGACGTTCCATGATTTGTTCGCCTTTACCAGTTCCTTTTAAAATCATAGCTGCAATTAATACAATTGCGTATAACAACATTCTGTACTGTGAGAATGAGATCAATAATTCTGGGATGACAGTAAGCACAATTGCCGCAATAATAGAACCCTTTAAGTTACCCATACCACCAAGTACTACCATAACTAGGATTTCAACTGATTTGTTGAAGTCGAAGCCCTTAGGAAGGATAACTGTATAATAGTGAGCATATAAGCCTCCTGCAAGTCCGGCAAAGATAGCACTGACTGCAAACGCAAATACTTTATAGTAACCTACATCAATACCTGATAGTTCTGATGCTGTTTCATCTTCACGAATAGAGATGATCGCACGTCCATGTCTAGATTTCACAATTGAATAAACTACAAAGATTGTGATAATCATTGCGATGAAGACATAAACAAGGTTTGTATTCATAGGAATACCAATTAAACCTTTTGCTCCATTAGTGATTTCAAGGTTGTTCATTACTACACGGATGATTTCATTGAAAGCTAGAGTAATGATACAAAGATAGTCACCCTTTAATCTTAATACTGGAATACCGATAATTAAACCAATAATACCAGCTGCAATCGCACCAATAAGTAATGATACAATAAATGGAAGGTTTAAATAAATACTAATTAAAGCTGATGTATAAGCACCTACTGACATGAAACCAGCATGTCCTAAAGTAAGCTGTCCTAAATAACCAGCTGCTAAGTTAAGTGATACAGCGAGGATGATATTAATACCACAAAGAATTAATACACCCTGCCAATAAGAGTTAATGACAGATGTAGCTGTTCCTACCATCAATACTGCAAAGATCACAATTGATAGTACGAATGATCTGAATAGTTCGCTTTTTAATAGTTTGTTCATAGACTACACCTTCTCTCTTACATTCTTACCAAATAAACCGGCAGGTTTAACTAATAAGACAAGAATAAGAATACCAAATACAACTGCATCAGAGAAATCTGATGAGATATAAGCGATTGTAAGTGATTCTGCGACACCAAGCATTAAACCACCGACCATAGCACCTGGTACACTACCAATACCGCCAAGTACTGCAGCAATAAATGCCTTAATACCTAACATCAAACCGATATATGGAGTAATTAATGAATAAGCACATCCATAAATAACACCTGCAATGGCACCAAGTCCTGAACCAATCGCAAATGTAAGAGATACTGTTGTATCTACATTAATACCCATTAACTGGGCTGCACCCTGGTCTTCTGATACAGCACGCATTGCTTTACCAAGCTTAGTCTTATTAATAAAGAATAAGAGAACTGCAGTACATAGGGCAGTCACTACTAAAGTAATAATAGTAATATACTTGATAGAAATACCACCAAGATTGATAGTACCCTTTGGCATGATCTGTGGGAATGTACGAGCCGCACTACCAAAGATTAATAAGAATACATTTTCTAATAAGTAGCTGACACCAATTGCAGTAATTAATACTTCTAGTGAGCCTTTACCTCTTAAAGGCTTATAAGCTACTTTTTCTGTTAGAACACCTAAAGCTGCAGTCGCAACAATAGAAAATAAGATAGCTGGAATAGGTCCAACAAAGCCCATCGCAATTAATGCGAAATAAGCACCTGCCATGATGATATCACCATGGGCAAAGTTGATCATTTTCGCAATACCATAAACCATTGTATAACCAATTGCAACTAAAGCATACATACTCCCAGTCGAGAGTCCATTGATGATCTGGTTGATAAAGTTAATCATATTTGCTTCTCCCCTCTATAATAAAAAAATAAGGAGAGATGAACTCTCCTTTATTCATCGTTATTTTGCAGTTACATACTGACCGTTCTTGATAGTAACGATATTTAATTCCTTAACAGGGTTGTGGTTCTTATCATAAGTAAATCCACCACAAACTGCTTCATCATCAGATACTTTGACCTTTTCTAATGCAGCATTTACCTTTTCAGGATCAGTTGATTTAGCTTTGTTGATAGCTTTCATCATAACTGTTACTGTATCATAAGCCATACCAGCGAACATACTTGGAGTTGTTCCAAATTCTTTTTCGTAAGCTTTTACGAATTCATATGTAGGACCGCTAGTTGCATCCTTGTTGTAACCACTTGTGAAGAAGCAGTTTTCAAAGTCTGCAGTGTTAACACCCTTAACACCAAGAACACCATCCCAGCCATCAGCACCAAATATTGGAGCCTTAACGCCAGAGTCTCTTAACTGTTTAGTGATAGATACAACTGATTCATAGTAGTCTGGTAAGAATACAGCATCAGGATTAGCCTGTTTGATCTTAGAAATGAATGTTGAGAAATCTTTAGTATTTGCGTTATATGCTTCATAGAAAGAAACATTAACACCCTGCTTCTTAGCTTCAACTTTATAAGCAGCTGCAACACCTGTAGAATAATCAGATTCCTTGTTGTAAAGAACTGCTACGTTCTTGAAATCATATTTAGTCTTAGACTGCTTAGCTAAATAAGTACCAGCATAAGAGTCATTTGTACAGATTCTGAATACGTTCTTATAAGCTGTCTTACCATTCATAGTGAACTTATCACCTGAAGCAGATGGTGAAAGGATTGGTGTATTGTTCTTGCTTGCAGCACTTGCTACTGAAAGTGCAGAACCAGTTGTTACTGGTGAAAGAACTGCAGTCACCTTGTCATCATTATAAAGTTTGTTATAGTCGTTAACGGCTGTAGTTGGATCAGCCTTATCATCATAGTAAACGCCTGTAATCTTTGTGCCATACTTTTTGTTATAATCCTTAATAGCCATGCTCATCGCATTCTTTACGGCAGTACCATACTGAGATGCTTCACCACTTAGTGGGCCGATAAAACCAAATTTTGGTGCTTTGATATCTGTTGTAGTTGAATTCCCATTACTACAACCTACTAACATTGCTGCGACTGCACCAACAGTCACGATTGTTTTTAATTTCATACATTATCCCTCCAATTTGTATATGCTCCTTATTATACAATCTCATTTGGGTTTGTCAATATAATTTGAGTACCTTTTTTACAACAAAACAAATAAATTTGATTTTATTTACCTTTTTCCTAATTTATTGTATTGTTTTTGAAACCTCTTCAAAAACCGAATAAGCACTTGCTAAGGCAAAATGAATGTTATATCCACCACAATCTCCTGTAACGTCCAATATCTCCCCTGTCGCATATAGATGAGGATAACGAACAAATTCAAAAGACTGATCAAAGTTAGAAATCTTAAGTCCTCCTAGCTCTGCCTGCGCAAATTCTTCCCCTCTTAAACCCTTAACAGTGAGTTCTAGATGCTTAAGAAAAGAGACTGGATTTTTCTGATTTTCTAACAATGGGACAAGTTTTGGATGAACTAAACCATCATAAGGACCGCTCATTGTTTTAAGTGTACGGATAATAGAATGTAACTCCTGATCTGTAAATTCAGGATAGAAATCGCATATAATCTTATCTCCAGGACGTGCATAACGGCTAAGTACCATCACACAAATCCCGCTGATGCCATAATCAGTAAAAAGAAGTTCCCCTTTTTCTGTATGACCCTTTAAAGTAAATACGCCCTTCATTCTCACACCCTTTAATTTCTTATAAACAGGTGTAGTGATGAGCTGAGTGATTGTAGGTCTCATAGGACGATAATCCACTTCTAAAGAATTAAAGAGAGTACGTCTATCCTTCATGCCAGATAACTTACCCGCTGGTGTACCGCAGGATATAGTGACATAGTCAGCCTGATAATCCTTACTTGAAGCTTGTATTAAATACCCCTTCTTATTCTTTTTAATAGAGAACACTTCTTCCTCACAGATGATTTCTACGCCATATTCATGCGCTCTATTTAAAAATAATGTCTGTACAGCTTTAGCTGATTCACTATAAGGATATAAGAGATTCCCCATATATTTTGTATAAAGACCAATGTCCTTTAAAGCTTCTACAATATCAAAATCATGAATAATATCACTCACCCAAGGCTTAATCTCTCCATCATAATGAGAGATATCAAGATCCTTGTTAGAAAGATTACAACGACCATTTCCTGTTGCAAGAAGCTTTTTTAGTGGTTTGTCATTGGCTTCTAAGACAGTAACATCAATATCTAGATATTTCTTTAATAAAATAGAAAGATATATACCTGATATACCTCCCCCAATAATAATCATTTTCTTTTTCATAAATAAATCCTTTCGTTTGTCATGGGCGGAAACCCACTGCCTTTAGGCGGTGAGAGGAGCCTCGTAAATCGTTATCTATTATCCCTGACTTTCAATATATTTTTGTATAGTTGCTAATGACACTTTTCCGATGCTACAAGCAAAATAACCATCTGACCAAAATGTTTTTTCCTTCCAATACTGTTTTGATAAGACCGAACTATACTTTTGCCATAAGTAGTATGTTGTTTCCTGCTATGTAATTTTGACAATATCGCAAACTCTATCTGCTGTATTGTAACTTAATAAGAAATGTATATGGTCTTTGTCAGTTTTTATCGCAATAATTTCGTAGCGTGAGTATTAGTTATATCGAGAATCTCTTGTTTAACATCATCAGCAATAGAGCCTTTTAGTAGTTGTTTGCGGTATTTGGTTACTAGAACTATATGTACTTTAAGGCTGTATTTTCGTCTGTTATGACGATTGTATCTACTATCCATAGTTCACCTCAAAATATAGATGTTTCACTATAAATTAGATATAATATATAGTGAAATATCTATGAAAGGAGTGCATCTATGGAACAGATGACTATTACAGCTAAAATTCAAATAATCGCAGCTGAAACAGATAAGGTTTTGCTTGATGAAACTATGTCTGCTTATCGTAATGCCTGTAATTATGTTTCAGACTATGTATTCCGCACTCATGACTTAAAGCAGTTTTCACTTAATAAAGCTTTGTATTCTACTTTACGAGAAAAGTTTAACCTTAAATCGCAGATGGCGCAGTCTGTTTTGAAGACTGTTATTGCCAGATATAAGACCATTCTTGAAAATCAGAATGAATGGATTAAACCATCGTTCAAAAAGCCTCAGTATGATTTGGTATGGAACAGAGATTATTCCTTAACTCAAAACTGTTTTTCAATCAATACTCTTAATGGTCGTGTAAAGTTATCTTATTTTTCAGATGGAATGTCTAAGTATTTTGATCATACGATTTATAAATTTGGTACTGCCAGACTTGTAAATAAGCATGGCAAATACTATCTGCATATACCAGTTACCTATGAGGTTGAAGAAAGTAGTATTTCTGACATCTGTAACGTTGTGGGTATAGATAGAGGTATTAACTTTGTTGTTGCAACTTATGACAGCAAACATAAGTCTGGATTTGTTAGTGGTAAAGCTATTAAACAGAAACGTGCTAACTATTCCAAGCTTCGTAAGGAACTCCAAATGCGACATACGCCATCTTCAAGACGAAGACTGAAAGCTATCGGTCAGCGAGAAAACCGTTGGATGCAGGATATTAACCATCAGATATCGAAGGCACTCGTTGAAAACAACCCAAAGCACACTCTCTTTGTATTGGAAGATTTGTCAGGCATTCGTAATGCTACAGAACGTGTCAAAACAAAAGATCGTTATGTTTCTGTATCATGGTCTTTCTATGACCTTGAGCAGAAACTAATCTACAAAGCAAAACAGAATCAGTCTTCTGTTATTAAGGTAGACCCTCGCTATACAAGCCAGTGCTGCCCTTGCTGTGGACACATTGAAAAGTCTAACCGCAATAAGAAGATACATCTGTTTACTTGCAAAAAATGTGGCTATAAATCTAATGATGACCGCATTGGAGCTATGAATCTGTATCGTATGGGAATAAACTATCTTGCAGATAGCCAAGTACCTAATACAGTTGTAACAGAGTAAACTCTGCTACAAAGGGTGCTGTCAACCACCCTATGATGTAACGCCACTTTAGATAGCAATATCTATTGGGGTTAAAGGTCGGAGGTGTAAACCGTTAGTACGACTGGGCAGTTACAAGCCCATGACCTTTAGGTCGTGGGTAGTTGACTTTTATACACCTCGATACAATAGTAATGCATTTCCAGTGTATTTTCCAATTCTTTATTGAAATAATTAGTCTTTGTGTTTATAATGTGTAAGGAAATTTACAAGGAGGAATTAGATTATGGGTAGAGCTCATGAAGTACGTAAAGCCGCAATGGCAAAGACTGCTGCTAAGAAAACTAAACTTTATTCTTACTATGGTAAAGAAATCTATTTAGCAGCGAAGGCAGGCGGCCCTGAACCGGACGGTAATCTAAGCCTTAGAAGATTAATTGAAAAAGCAAAGAAAGATCAGGTTCCTGGAGACGTTATCAAGCGTGCAATTGATAAAGTTAAGAATGGTGCTGTAGAAGATTATGAAAGTGTACAGTTTGAAGGTTTTGGTCCTTCAGGATCAACTGTTATTGTTAAATGTTTAACAGATAACATCAACCGTACTATTTCACAGGTACGTCCTGCATTCACTAAATCAAAAGCTAAGCTTGGTGCTGAAGGTTCAGTATCTTATTTATATGATGTAGAATCTGTTGTTCAGTTCAAAGGAATGGACGAAGAAACTGCAATTGATGCATTAATCGAAGGCGAAGTTGATCCTAAAGATATCGTCACTTTAGAAGATGGCAGCTTAAAGATTACTGGTGAACCAACTGATTACAACGCAATCAAGACAGCTATTGAAAATAAGCTTCCTGATGTTGATTTTGATGTTGATGAAATCCAGACTAAGCCACAGGAAACAGTTGAACTCGAAGGAGAAGACATGGTATTATTCGAAAGATTAATGACTCTTCTTAACGACTGTGATGATGTTGACCAGGTTTATCACAATGTTTCTAACTATGATGATGGTGAAGAAGAATAGCGAGAGCTATTCTTTTTTTACGCAAAAAAATACGGTTCTTATGAACCGTATCTAATTACTTATGAGCAATGACATCTTCTTTAATAGCCTGATCACTGACTGCCTTAGCAACAGTCACTGCTACACGAGGATCTGTTGCACGAGGGATGATGTAATCCTTATTTAATTCTTCATCATTTACTAAGCTTGCTAGACCCTTTGCAGCAGCGAGTTTCATGCCTTCAGTAATCTTAGTGGCATGTACATCTAAAGCACCTCTAAATAAGCCTGGGAAGGCTAATACGTTATTGATCTGGTTAGGGAAATCTGAACGTCCAGTTCCTACAACTGCAGCACCTGCATCCACTGCATCATGATATCTGATTTCAGGTTCTGGATTCGCCATTGCGAATACAACAGGCTTTTCTTTCATTGACTGAACCATTTCTTTAGTAAGAAGTCCTGGAGCTGAAACACCAATAAAGACATCTGCTTCTTTGACTGCTTCTGCCATAGTCATACGTTTATTAGATTTGTTTGTGATTTCTGTTAATTCCTGAGTTAAGAAATCATATTGATCATAATCATCCTTGATCACAATACCATTGATATTAAAGCCATAGATTTCCTTAACACCTAAATCATGAATCATATGGATAATAGAACTTCCTGCAGCACCTGTACCACTCACTACAACAGTCACATCTTCTGGTTTCTTATCTACAACCTTTAAAGCATTCACCAAAGCAGCAGTCACGACAATAGCTGTACCATGCTGATCATCATGGAATACAGGAATATCTAATTCCTTCTTAAGTGTTCTTTCAATTTCTACGCAACGTGGTGCACTGATATCTTCTAAGTTAATTCCACCAAAAGTAGGGGCAATCTGTTTACAGAACTTGATGATTTCCTGAGGATCCTTTGTATCGATACAAAGAGGAACAGCATCAATATTCGCATATTTCTTAAATAGAATAGATTTACCTTCCATAACAGGAAGTCCTGCAGCTGGTCCAATATCACCAAGTCCTAGCACAGCAGTTCCATCACTGACTACTGCCACACTATTACCCTTCCATGTATATTCATAAACAGTTTCTGGATTATTGTGGATTTCACGACATGGCTGAGCAACACCTGGTGTATAAGCCATTGATAAATCTTCCATTGTGTCCATTGGGACCTTCACATTGATTTCCATCTTACCATGATGTTCTTTATGAAGTGCTAATGCTTTTTCATATATATCCATATTTCTTCTCCTTATCAACATTTTTACACCAAAATTATACGAAGCATTGAACAAGAAGTCAATAAAAGAGCACTTTCGTGCTCTTAAATGAATTATAGAGTTGTCACCATTAATTCTAGTCCACCTTCATAATGTACTAAATCTACATCTGAGCAGATGATGAACTGATCACCCTTCTTAATAGGCATATCATTGACAGTACCCTCACCATCAATAACTGATACTAACTGGAATGGATCATCATTCTTAATTTCTGTGCTACCTTCAATTAAGTAATGATCTACAGTTAAATATTCGCATTTTAAATATCTAGTCTTAGAACCATGGTCTAATTTAGTATTCACGAATAATTTATTCTGTTCTAAGTCAGCTGGTACTTTTGTACAGTCGATTGACTGCTGTACATGTAATTCTCTTTCTTTACCATCATCACCTTTACGATGATAATCATAGACACGATAAGTCACATCTGAAGACTGCTGTGCTTCATAAATTAATGAACCACCACAGATAGCATGTAATGTACCTGCTGGGATATAGAAGAAATCACCCTTATGGATTTTAAAACGATTAAGTAGTTCATCATACTTGTCTTCTTCAATATCCTTAATGAATTCTTCTTTAGTTTTAGCGTAATGACCCATAACCATGTCTGTACCAACATCAGCCTGTAATACATACCATGATTCTGTCTTACCTAAAGAATTTTCATGAACCTTTGCATATTCATTATCTGGATGTACCTGTACAGATAAATCCTGTTTTGCATCAATGATCTTTACAAGTAATGGGAACTGATCACCTTCTACATTACCAAATAATTCACGATGATTTTCAAACATCCATGATACTGTTTTTCCTTTATATTCACCTTCAACGATTGGGCAATCGCCGCTCTTATGACCTGAAATAACCCATGCTTCACCTGTATGATCACTTGGGATATCATAGCCATAGACATCTCTTAACTTAGTTCCACCCCAGATTTTTTCTTTTAAAACTGGCTGGACTTTTAAAATATGACCCATTCTATATTCCTCCTATTTCATATAACCATATTCTAATATATTCATTCCTTTTTTTCTAGTCTAGCGCTTACTTTGTATGTTTTTTACAGCTTACCTGGATAATCTTCTTCTGTATAAATCTTATATCCTTCTTTTTTAAGTAATCTTACAAAGATACCATCTGCATCAATGACTCTGTGGGAGAAAGATCCATCATAAATATGATTTAAGCCACAGCTAGGAGAACGACTCTTTAAAATAACATATTCAATATCATATGCTTTAAGTATGTCTAGTGCCTTCTTGGCGCCTTCTACATATTCCTTTGTAACGTTTTTACCACTCACTGTCTGAACTCGTAGTGGGTCTTCTGATACAATCTCAGCTGGATCTCTAGGAATACTAAGTCCTCCTAATACTTCAGGACAGACTAGGACTGCTTCACCTTTTTTATCAATAAGTTCTAATGTTTCTACATTGTTAGAATCTCCTCGATAAGTACAATCATAGCCGCATAAGCATTTACTTATTCCAATCATCTACATACTCCTTGATGTCATGTGCCTTATAAGCGATTTTAGTGGCTCCTGCAGCCTTTAATTCTGCTTCCCCTCTAAATCCCCAATCACATCCAATTGTCTTCATAGAAGCGTTAATTCCTGTTTCTATATCTACATTAGAATCACCAATGAAGACACACTCATCCTTAGTCAAACCAATATCATTTAATGCAAGATTTAAAGAAGTGATATCGGGCTTTTTAGGATAATTGGCACATCCCCCATATACAGTAATAAAACGATCACCAAATAGTTTAGGTACAATCACTTCAGCCACTGTATGTGGTTTATTTGTGACACAAGCAAGTTTAATACCTTCTCTATGTAAATCTTCTACTAATTCCTTAATACCAGGGTATGGTGCTGTGTAATCAAAACAATGATCCTTATAGTAGTCCATGAATTCTTCTAAACATTGATCAAATAAATCCTGATGATCTTCTCCAAGTGCACGTTCTACTAGTTTAAGTACACCATTACCAACATACTGTTTATAGTTTTCAATCGGATGTGGTGGTAAACCACATGCCTCCAAAGCATGATTTGTACTTACTGCAAGATCCTTTAAAGAATCAACTAATGTTCCATCTAAATCAAATATACAACCTTTTATCATAACTGCCTCCATAATTTACCCCCATTATAACATTCTCCTACATACTCTCATAGCCCAATTCTGTAATTGTTTTCGCTTACAACCAATGGTATAATACTCAAAGAGGTGAAAGTATGAACGGATTAAAAGAACATAAATATATGGATTTCTTAACCACTATTGGCTATATCGTATTTGCGTTATGCTGTGTGATTGGTTTCTTTACACATTTATATATTTTATTTGCGGTAGGTTTTGTAATGATCTTTGTATTGAGATTAATCGGATACTCTTTAGACCGCTTTGAAGAATATAAGCGTGGTTATTAATTAGTCTAGATCATCTAGACT
Source organism: uncultured Catenibacterium sp. (assembly GCA_900540685.1). Lineage (GTDB taxonomy): Bacteria > Bacillota_I > Bacilli_A > Erysipelotrichales > Coprobacillaceae > Catenibacterium. Next base: position 12,341 of record UQGS01000042.1, read on the forward strand.
TTTTTTATTGCATGATAAAAGGATATGGGAACGCGTCCCATATCCTTGTTTTTTTATTCTTCTTCTGTAGCTGGTAAAGTTTCTAAAACTTCATGACATCTTGGACATAATCCGTCTACTAATTCGTCTTCTTCGAACCAGTTCCAGCATCTTGGACACTGAACACCTACGAATTTTTCAGCCTTGATGAAACAAGTTTCATATTCATCTTTACCTTCCGCATTGTCATCTAAAGTAACCTTTGCGACGATGAATAACTGCTTCATAGAATCTTCTAATGCAGCTAAAGACTTATATTCATCCTTAAGAGTGATAGTAAGCTTACCTTCCATGTTAGAGTTGATTACCTTTTCAGCTCTTAAGTTTTCTAATGATTTCATAACATCAGTACGTAAGTTCATGAATAAGTCGAACTGTTCTTTTAATGCATCCGCATTTTCGATTTCGAACTTTTCAGGCTTAGCTTCTAGGAATACAGATTCTTCCTGAGCAGCATCACAATGGAAGTGGTCATGTAATTCTTCTGCAGTGAAGACTAGGATTGGTGAGATCAACTTCATCATTGTTTTAGCATGATGATAAAGAACTGTCTGAACCTGTCTTCTTCTTGTAGAATCTGCCTTTTCGATATAAAGGATATCCTTTGTGAAGTCCATATAGAATGCACTTAATGTGTTAGTGAAGTAGTTTAAGATTTCCTTATTTGCTTCTGAGAAGTTATAAGCATCCATAGACTTATGATATGCATCCATTAAGTCATTTAACTTAGCTAACATATACTGGTCTACTGGAGCTAATTCATTGACTGGTAATACATCAGTATCCTTGAAATCATCTAAGTTACCAAGTAAGAAACGCATAGTATTTCTTACCTTACGATAGCTTTCAGATACTTTCTTTAAGATATCATCAGAGATACGTACATCTGACTGGAAGTCTACAGTAGTCGCCCATAATCTTAAGATATCAGCACCCCATTTATTGATTGTCTTGATTGGGTCAACTGCGTTACCACCAGACTTACTCATCTTTAATCCCTTACCATCAAGAGTGAAACCATGAGATAATACAGTCTTATATGGTGCTTTACCATGTACTGCAGTACCGATGATTAATGAAGAGTTGAACCATCCACGATACTGGTCACTACCTTCGAAGTAAAGATCAGCTGGATAACCGAATCCTCTTTCTACTAATACACCAGTATGTGATGAACCTGAGTCAAACCATACATCCATGATATCTTTTTCTTTCTTGAAGATACCATTTGGTGAATGTTCGTTTGTATAACCTTCTGGTAATAAATCTTTTTCATCTCTTTCAAACCATACGTTTGAACCGAATTCTCTAAATAATGCAGATACATGATCAAATACTTTCTGATCAATAACAGGAGTACCATCTTCACAATAGAAGATTGGAATTGGAACACCCCAAGTTCTCTGTCTTGAGATACACCAGTCACCACGGTCTTTGATCATATTGTAGATTCTGATATGACCCCATTCATTGATCCAGTTAACACCATCAATTTCACTTAATAGTTTTTCTCTGATCTTATCGATAGAACAGAACCACTGGTCAGTTGCTCTGAAGATGATAGGCTTCTTAGTACGCCAGTCATGAGGGTAGCTATGTGTAATCCAAGTAAGATTTAATAAAGCACCTAATTCTTCAAGTTTTACTGTAACAGTCTTGTTTGCATCATCAACATACTGACCTGCAAGCCATTCACCACATGATTCCATCATGCAGCCATGTTCATCAACGTTTACAAGAACTGGTAATTTATATTTCTGACAGATGTTGAAGTCGTCTACACCAAATCCACTTGCTGTATGAACGCAACCAGTACCTGAATCAGTTGTAACATGGTCACCCATGATGACTAATGATTCTCTTTCTGGATAAAGTGGATGAGTACATGTGATGTATTCTAATTCTTCACCTTTGAAACGTTTTAAGATTTCTTTTTCTTTTAATCCAAATGTTTCCCATAATGAATCAACTAATTCTTCTAAGACAACAAGGTTACCTTTTTCAGATTTAACTAATGCATAAGTGAAACGTGGGTTTAAACAGATTGCCTGGTTTCCTGGGATTGTCCAAGGAGTAGTAGTCCAGATAACGAAGTAGTTATCATCACCTTCTAAGATTCCTTTACCATCTTTTACTTTGAAACGTACATAGATAGTAGGTGATTTTACATCATGGTATTCTACTTCTGCTTCAGCTAAAGCTGATTCAGATGAAGGTGACCAATATACAGGCTTTAATCCTTTATAGATGAGTCCATCTACAGCCATCTTCGCAAATACATCAATCTGTCTTGCTTCGAATTCTTTATGTAAAGTTAAATATGGATGTTTGTAGTCTGCAAATGTACCAACACGGATACACTGCTGCATCTGACGTTCAACCTGCTTTAATGCATATGCATAACATTTTTCTCTGAACTTTGCAGTAGACATAGATTTTCTATCTACACCCTGCTTCTGAATCGCATTTTCAATAGGTAAACCATGAGTATCCCAGCCTGGAATATATGGTGTATAGAAACCTTCCATATTCTTATAACGACAAATAACGTCTTTAATAACCTTATTTAACATATGTCCAACATGCATGTTACCATTTGCATATGGAGGTCCATCATGGAAAATGAAATGTTCTTTTCCTTCATTCTGTTTGATGACCTTTTCATACATGTTTGCATTCTGCCATCTTTCTACGTAAGCAGGTTCCTTAGTAGGAAGCTTACCACGCATCTCAAAATCAGTTTTTGGCATTAAAAGTGTGCTTTTGTAATTCATATATATCCCCTTTCACAAATAAAAAAACGTCCTTCATAAAGGACGTTTGCACGCGGTACCACCTTTGTTCATATCAATAGATATGCACTTAAGATCTTAACGCAATCAACGGCATTCCCTACTTATTTCAGGATGCAGCTCCAGAGTGATTCCTGACCAATACACCTTCACCGTTTCCACCAGCCACGGCTTCTCTATAAGTTCTCTTGATCAGCGCTCTCTTTCTTCGCTTTTTTTTCTTCTTCATTAATTAAACTAAAAATTTCTGATTTGTCAATAGTTTCTAACAATTCTGTGCTGATTTTTACAATTTCAGCCCTGAAATCTTTTGCTTCATCCTTGAAACCATCTACTTCATCACTTAGGCCTTTCACATAATTCATTGATTCCTTGAGAATCATATTCGCATTATGTTTGGCTTTAGTAATAAGTTCACTGGCTTCCTTTAAAGCAAGACGGGAAATCTCTTCATTGGTCTTTCGTTCAACAGTTTGACGATTAGCCATTGCGATATTCTCTTTTTTAACTTTATCTAATTCTTTTTCTAATCTTCTGATCTGCAGCGTGATTTCCTGAATCTTTCTTTCTAAAGAATCAATTGTATCATCGACTTCTTCAGTATTATATCCACGAAGCTGCTTATTGAACATGTATCCCATAATCGTCCCCTCATCGATAATATTGGCCTTCTATTACATAATTAGCCTGCTTTGTTCGTTTGTCTGTTATGAATATCTTTACTCGGCCATGATGACGTAAAGATATTATACTGTTATTATCACATATTTTTGAAATATCTTCAATAACTTTGTAGTTAAGCTTGACATACTGCCCATGAACGGCTTCAACCGCTTTATTTCGAGAGATACCAAATAACCCTGCAACCATCTTATCAAGACGTAAAGATGAGACAATGATTGTTTTTGTATAGGTATCCTGATGAATAGAAATACGTTCTTTACTTTCAACTAGATGAATAGAGGAACGCTTGATACGTGTGAGATTCATACGAATATAATCGCTATTCTCTTTTGTACAGGCAAAAGAAAGAGGTTCTTCATTGATATCACCAATACATTGACGTTTGATTCCTAGATGCATGAGAGCGCCTAAGACATCAGAATGTTTCAGTTTTCCAAATGTATCATTGTAGTCTACTTGAAATACAGTGACTTTAAAGTCTTCAGGTTCAAATTCATAGAAGTCAGGCGCAATGAGCACTCTTTTATTTTCAGCCCCATCAAAACCTCCATCTGCTTCTACTTTAAGTTCATGGCCTATTACGCTTTGTACAATGGACTGCTGATGAGGATCAAGAAAAGATGTTAGGATCATACGCTGTGAGTAAAGTGCCTGATCCTTGTAATCTAATATTTTTGAAACGAATTCTTCATCACCTTTAAAATGTTCTAACATGATTCATAAAAAAAGTATTAGCTGATGCTAATACTTATTCCTCCGTAGTTGCTTGTGGTTCATCATCTAGAGTAATTGAACCAGTCACACCAATATTCTTAGGTGTGCATAAGAAAATCTTTGGACCAATAACCTGGATATCACCATCAATTGCGAAGATAACACCTGTTAAGAAATCTACAACACGTTTCTGCTGTTCCTTCTGTAAACGATGTAAGTTTACTACAGCTGCTTTATTCTTCTTTAAGTAACCACCAATTTCCTGAGAATCAGAATAAGCACGTGGTTCAAATAATACAAGACTAGAGTTTGCATCAAATGGTTTCAACATTTCGCTTGTCTTTTTAGTCTTATTATTTTCAAAAATATTAGAATTTTGTTCTTGTCCGTTTTGTGCTGTATTGTAATCTTCTGTATATCCTTCTTCTTCCTCACCGAATAACCAATCTTTTACCTTATCCATACACATAAAAACCTCCTGTTATTTTCCTCATTATATCACATCAGTGATGTGATTTGTATACATTTCTATTCTCTAATCCAAAGATACGTGCAGAATATGATCCTGGTTCTGTATCATTAAGTGCTTTTTCAAACATATTCATTCTTGCATCCACGTTATCAATCAATGTTAATGCTTCTGCTTCTGGAATCTGTGGAAGTACGGGAGACCCATATTCCTGTTTACCATGATGAGATAAAATCATATGTTCTAATAGATAGACTTCTTCTCCCTCAATATGTAATTCTTCAGCCATATCCTTCACCATTGCATGACCAATAGAAATATGACCTACAAGACTTCCTTCAATAGAATAAGCAGGAACGATCGGTCCCGTGAATTCCTTAACCTTACCAATATCATGTAGAATCACACCTGCATAAAGCAAATCTGCATCCAAGTAGCTATAGACATTAATGAGCTGATCAGCTAGCTTCAACATACATAAAGTATGATATAAAAGACCTGATGCAAAATCATGATGATTCTTAGTGGCTGCAGGATAGTTCACAAAGGCAGTATAATGTTTTTCAATAAGTCCATGGACAATCGCATACAGACGAATGTTGTGGATCTTCTTCATATACTTGTCTAATTCTTTCTGCATCACTGCTTTTTCAATAGGTGGCTGTGGTAAGAATAAAGCCTTCTGTTCATCATTCATTTCAATAGGCTCAAGCTTGACGATTTTCATCTGTCTCATGCCTTTATAGTTGATGATATCTCCTTTACCTCTTACAACCTGTCCTCTTTCAAATAAGCGAATCTGTTCATCTGTCGCAGACCAGAGCTTTGCATCAATTGTACCTGTTGCATCCTGTAAGACAATATTTAAGTAAGAAGACTTGTTGGCTCCATTTGTTTTACCTACAGTGACCGAGATAATAATGGCTTCAAAACCAACTGTTTCTTTTCCTGGATTCATTTCATTAATTTTAATCATTCAATTCACTCCATATTTCATCCATCACAATCAAGATATCTTCATAATCATATCCCTTCTGTTTAAGGAAGCGGCTGATACGCATCTTTAATTCCTGACCATGATATTTATTTTGATAACGTCTATATGTCTTTTCACATTCCTGTTTCAATAAAGACAAAGTACGTTCATGAGAAAATTCAAAATCATAGCTATTCATGACTGATAAAATAGTACTTTCACTATACCCTTTATTATATAAAGTTCTCTTGATTTTTTGAATTAATCCCTGTGGAGAGAGCTTTCTATTGGTTGAATAAAGCTGATCCACAATATTAAAAGCATATTCTTTTTCTTCATTTTCGTCAAACTTTTCTATTTCTTCTTCAATCAGATGTTCTGGAATATCTTTATTCTTTAAATCAAGAATTGCTTTTTTAAATCCTTTTCCCTTCTTGAGGGTTGTTTCAATATGACTTCTTACATATTTACGATCATCTATCAAATGACGATCTGTTAATAAAGCCATACATTTCATAATTTCTATTTCGTTATAATCACCACATTTTTCTAATCTAACCTTAAGATCATGGAAACAATAATCATGATAGCTTAATAGCTTAATAGCCTTGAAATAAAGTGTTCTGACATTCTGTTTTTCTTTTAAGATATCTATAATGTCCTGATTGACCCTTGCACCTCTTTCAAGATGATATGCCTCTACATCTTCTATACGACATTCAAGGGCTATTTTTCTTTTATCACTTATAAATTCTATAGAAATTAATTTGTCATGCGGTATTAATGATGTGACAACATAACAGTTTTCAAAATGATCGATTGATGTATGATACACTTGCATCACTCCTTCATAGAATGTATGTGAGTCAAATTGCTGGGCATGCTTCACTGCATGTTCCTTATAAGGTGTTAAATCCTTATTTGAGAGTTCTATAACTTTATCTACATATTCTTCCTGAGAATAGAAGAAATGACCATTACGCCCCTCCATAATGACTGGATCGAGGTTAGAATCATAACGTGCAAGTACAGGTAATGAAGAAGCCATCGCTTCTATAAAGGTTAAACCCTGCGTTTCTGTTAAAGAAGCTGAGACGAAGAGATTTCCTGAATAATAGAAATCAGGAATCACATCTGCACTTTGACATCCTGCAAAACGGATATACTCTTCCATCTTTAAATCACGTGTTAACTGCATCAGACTTTCTTTTGCAGGTCCATCGCCAATAATAAATAAGCGTATATCCGTATTTCTTTTAATGATTTCTGGCATTGCGCTAATAATGAGATCTAATGATTTTTCTTCTGCAAGTCTACCTAAAGAAATCAGATTAAAATGATTTGTGAGATGATATTCTTCTTTAATCTGTTTAGTATATTCTTCATTATGTATTTTAAAGCGTTCGAGTTCTAGTCCTGTAGGAACAATATTGATTTCTTTCTTAATACCAATGGATTTCATCATAGAAGCAGTTTTAACACTAGGGACAATAAGAGACGTTGTATGGGTTGTATAGACCTTCATCAGCTTCTTGACAATCTTTTTCGCAATTGAATCAAATGGTTCAATCCCTTTTGTGACATAGTAAGTATAATCATAAAGATTAGTATGGAATGTATACACAGTAGGAATATTAAGCTTATAGCCACATAATCGTCCAAATAAGCCTACGCCATACTCAGTCTGTGTATGGATGATATCAGGATTAAATTCCTTAATCTGTTTAAATATTTTATTATTATAAATGCCCGCCATACGATATCCATAGATACTTTTAATGGAGATTCCATTCATTCGAATGATGGATGAATCTTCTTGCATTTGAATACCAATGGGAGGAACTGTTGTTATAATCAAGACTTGATGACCATGTTTCATTAATTCGTTTCTAAGTATACCAATTGATGAAACAACGCCATTAATATCAGGATAATAAGTGTCTGTAAATATCGCAATACGCATGATGAATCTCCTTTGACTTGCACTTACATTATACTGAATATAATAGAAAAATAAAACATAAAAAAAAGGACCTGGCAGCTTGCTATTGTCGCGTCTTCACACTATCGTCGCCGTT
>UQGS01000043.1 GCA_900540685.1 uncultured Catenibacterium sp.
CACCCCTGACATTTTTAAAGCTTGAGTAAACCCCAAGTCTATTTAGTTACTCATAAGTTCTCCTTAGGGAGGACTTTTTTTATTACTATTTACTCTATGTACAGTTGTTGAAATGATCAGAATATATGTGTTAGATAAATTAGGAATCTTCAAAATTACTAAGAAAATACATAGTAAATATCAAAAAAATATCATGACTTTTGATTAAAAAAGTCATGAATTTTTAATATATTAACAATTTCTTAAACTAAAAAACATTGATATATACAATAAAAAAGTGAAATACTTAAGAAAATCTTAAGAAAATGGTGGACAGATATAGGTCATGGTGTTATAATCGCATTTGTTGAAAAGAGAAGGAGAATAACTATGACTCAAAATGCCCCCGTTACATTTCATGCGATTGTAGAGAGAATCAGAACTCAGAAAACAATATTATTACCAGCAGTCGCTATTTCAGCATTTGCGCTTGTAGGTTATGCTGCAGCTGACCGTCAGGCTCCTGTTATTCATTCTAATAAGATTGTTGTACCTTATGGGACACACTTAACAGCTTCAGATTTTGAGATTACAGATAACCGTGATAATCTAGATATCATGAATGTATCTATTAAATCTGGATCATATGAATCTAAACAGCTAGGTACTTATCATGTTACAGTAACTGTGACTGATACATTCCAGAATACAATAGATAAAGAAGTAGAAGTACAGGTGATTGATAATGAAGCGCCTGTTATTGCAGCAAGAGAAAATGGCGGCTTTATCATTGATGTAGAAGCCAATGGCTCAAATAACTTATTAGACTACGTGAAAGCAACAGATAACGTTGATGGTGATGTCAGTGATTTCATCACTTTTGAAGGCGGTATTGATACAACTGTGATCGGGGAACAGAAGGTTGTGGCTCATGTAGAAGATAACGCAGGAAATAAAACAGAAAAAACTCTATCATTTAATATTAAGGATTCTATTGCCCCAGTACTTACTCAGAAGACTCAGTCATTTGATGTAAACTATGGTGATACTTTCAATCCTGCAGACTATTTCGATGTATCAGATAACTTTGATGCATCTCCAGTATTAAGTGTCAAAGGTAATATTGATACTAAGAAGTTAAATAGTGAGCAGAAAGCAACTATTATCGCAACGGATAATAGTGGAAATGAAACAAAGCAGGAATGTACATTTAATATCAAGGATATCAAAGGCCCTGAAATTAAGTTAAATACAAATAAGGTTTCTATTACTGAAGGTACATCAGTGAACTGGAATTCATTACTTGTTTCTGCTATCGATAACTTAGATGGTGATGTTACTAAGAATGTTTCTATTGGTGGTTATGTAGATGTCAATAATGAAGGAAACTATACTGCAATTTATACTGCAACTGACAAGACTGGTAATACAACAGTAGTCAATCTACCAGTAGAAGTAAAGTCTAGAAATGCGGCTCTTATTCAGACTGCTTTAGGTAAGCTTGGATGTCGTTATAGAATGGGTGCTGTAGGACCTGATGTCTTTGACTGTTCAAGCTTTACAAGATGGGTTTATAGACAAAATGGACGTTCTTTAAGTGGCACAGCTGCTGTACAGTTCAATAGTACTCAAAGAGTAGATAGAAACGCATTAAAGCCTGGTGATCTTGTATTCTTCAAGAACACATATAAGAAAGGTATTTCTCACGTAGGTATTTACTTAGGTGGAGGCAGATTCGTACATGCCGCCAATGAAAAGAAGGGTGTTATCACTTCTTCTCTAGGTGAATCTTATTATGCTGCCCATTATGCAGGTGGAGGAAGAGTATAATCTTTAAGGAAATCGATTTCGATTTCCTTTTTTTATGGTAGAATAATTGAGAAGGGAGTGTTTGATATGTATATAGGAACACAGGATTTATTAAAACAGTATGATGCTTATTTACTTGATCATGGTTATGAGATAGAAGAACTTGTTAATCTGGCAAGTGATGCTTTATTAAACCATTTTACTAAGTATAATCGTTTAGGTATTTTAATTGGTCCAGGTAATAATGGGGCAGATGGCTATTCATTAGGCATAAAGCTAGAAAAACTAGGAAAGCATGTAGACTATTATTATAGTGGAGATATTGGAAAGGTTTCACAGGCCAATCGTTATTATCGTGATCAGATTTCAGATGATCATCTTATCTATGTAGATGAAGATAATATTAATGAAATTAATTGGAATAATTATGACTGTATTGTAGATGGTTTATTTGGGTTTGGATTAAACAGTGCCCCTAGAGGAATGTATAAACAGGTTATTGAATCTATTACTGAGAATTATAATGGTGTTATTGGAGCTATTGATATTCCTACAGGACTAGACTGTAATAGTGGGAAAGCGTACGAAGGAGCTTTAAAGGCTGATTTTACAGTTACTTTAACAGCCTTAAAACAAGGATTCTTAGATCCTCGTTCACTTGAATATACAGGTGAAGTGATTCTAGAAACATTAGCTGTCAAGGATTGTTTCAAGGAAGCAGGTTTATTTGAATATGTAGGAGAAGAGTATGCGAAAGCTCATCTAAGAAAAAGACTCTATAATGGGTATAAGAATATTTATGGTGTAGATGGATTGATTGTAGGAAGTGACCAATATACAGGGGCACCATTACTCGCCACTAAAGCGGCTTATTATACAGGTGCAGGTATTGTAAAGACAATTACTTCAGAAAAAGTGACAACACTTTTACCTCTTTATATTCCTGAAGCCATTCCTGTATTAAGACCTCAGATTTTCCATTATGATGACTTTGATGGTTATGATGCATTATTAGTCGGATGTGGTTTAGGACTTGAAGAAAGTGCCTTTAGAGCTGTGATTGATATCATGACAGCTTCTATCTGTCCACTTGTATTAGATGCAGATGCACTCACAATTCTCTCTAGAAATATGCATTTATTAGAAAAACAGGATCGTAGTGTGATCCTCACACCTCATATTGGTGAATTCAAGCGTTTATGTCATGTAGAAGATTATCCTGATCTTATGATTGCAGCACAGAGCTTTGCATCACAATATCATTGTATTCTTGTCTTAAAAGGACCTCATACAATAGTCACTGATGGTAAGACATCTTATCGTATTGCCTCTGGTAATAAAGCCATGGCAGTAGGTGGTATGGGTGATACACTTGCAGGTATCATTACATCATTACTAGGACAGGGCTATGAACCAATAGACGCTGCAGTACTTGGTGTTTATATTCATGGACGTGCAGGAGATGAAGTAGCCAAACAGGCATATACTGTCATTCCTGAAAAGTTGATTGAAGAAATACCACATACAATGGCTATGCTTGTGGATGAAATAGAATAAGAAAAAGCTGGAAAGGCAAAATGAATTGCTTTTCCAGCTATTTTTTTAGTCTAATAATAGAAATATTACGATTAATAGTATGTGTCTTACGGTAGCTGAAGAATAAATCATCATTCTCCATTGTACAATAAGGACTCACTTCAATATGTTCTTCTAAGACACCGCAGTTAAGTAACTGCTGTTTAATAAGTCCCTTAGAATTAAGAAGATAATGTGTCTCATCTTTTTTAGTATAGAATGATGAAGTATCAAAGCTCATCTTCTTTACACGATCAATAATATCATCCATCGCTTCAAAGTTTCGTGCCTCAATAGAAGGTCCTACATAAGCATATATCTTATTAGGATTACATCCTTCATCTTCTATTAAATGACGTGTCACCTTACCTACAATCTCAGTCACTGTTCCTTTCCATCCTGAATGAATCGCAGCCACTAGATGCTGATTTTCACAATATAATAGTACAGGACAGCAATCTGCATGGAAGGTAAATAAAGTTAAGTCTGTATCTCTTGTATATAATGCATCAAAGCCTAGATAAGCATCTTCCTGACTATAAATCCCTTTACCACCATCTTTTGTATTCACACTTAAATAATGTGTTGTATGACGCTGTAAAGGTGCCACCATATGATTGAGATCTGTACCAAGCATTTTAGCTAGTTCTTTACGGTTTTCTAGAACAGCTTCATTATCTTCCCCATTATAACTCATATTAAACAGCTTCCCGTCAATATGAGCTGGTACAGTATAACCTTCTACCATATCATTATTAAACTTCCAAGGTATTAATTTCATTTAGCTTCCTCCACTTTCTCTAACTCATCATAGAAAGAATCATCAGGATCAATATAAATCGTCTTATAATGTCCTAAAAGAACTAAACCAGGCTTATTTGTATGAGGTTTCTTTAAGCTCTTGACTAGACAATAATTGACAGGAACACTTGAACTATATTTACCCTTAGAGAAATAGGCTGCAATATTTGCGGCAAGTCTCATAGTGTATTCATCTAAATTTTCTGCATGCACAATAATATGAGAACCAGGCATATCCTTGACATGGAACCACATATCATTACGAGATGCCATCTTAAATGTCAGATAATCATTCTGTAAGTTATTCTTACCTACATAAATAATAATACCATCACGTGTACGATAGACATCATAATGAGGATGAGTTTTCTTCTTAAGCTTCTTTACATTCTTCTTACGGATATAACCGTAATTTTCAAGCTCTTCCTTGATTTCCATCGCATCATAATAATCTGCATTATCCATTAATGTATTCAAAGTATCAAAATAATTGATTTCTTCTTTTGTCTTTTCAATCTGTTCTTCTAGAACCTTTAAAGAATTCTTTGCTTTCTGATACTTATTATAATAATGGTTGGCGTTTGTTTTACCATCAAAGCGTTCATCTAATTCAATTGTCATCTTTGTGCCATCATAATAGTTATCTACAGTCACTTCCTTCATCCCTTTTTGAATAAGATGTAAAGAAGCATACAATAAATCACCCTTAATACGATACTCATCACTATTATGAGAATCAAACAATGTCTTTTCTAGCTTATCAAGCTTATTCACATTCTTTGTATATTCTTTCTGAATAAAATGAAGAATATCAGAAGTTTGCTGTTTAATACGATCCTTTTGATCAATAAACTGATAATACGCATCTAATCCCTCAAAAAGAGAATACTTGTCTATTTTCTTTCCAAAACAGTTTAAAGGAATCACATGATACTTCTCTTTATCACCTCTTGTGATATAGAGTTCATGACTAAGTCTTATTTCATTCATAATAGTTTTGAAATCAGTACCCTGTTCCATTCTAGAAGAGACTTCTTCAGCTAGATCCTTAGAGAACCCTTCAAACTCCTTGACAAGATTTGTTGTTTCAGGTGTATTTTCAAAAGGATTCTTCTTATCAAGTAGAGGAGGATAGCTATAAGTAATCCCTGGCTGCATAATACGTATACTATCACTTGGAGATACTCTCTTTAAAGATTCAAGAATCTTATCTTCTTTATTCGTAAGAATAAAATTAGAATGCTTACCCATGATCTCTATATAGAGATGATACTCTACAAGATCCTTGAATTCATTTCTTCCTCTTAAAGTTATCTTTAATATACGATCTAGTCCTACCTGTTCAATACGCTCAATAAAAGACCCTTCAATATGTTTTCTTAAAAACATAGTTAAAGCGTTAGGAAAATCAGGTGTAGGATAATTTAACTGTGTTAACTGAACACGTGCATACATCGGATGAATAGAAACAAGCAGTTTCTTATTCTCATTCTGAGCACGTACAGTCATTAATAATTCGTATTTCGATATTTGATATAATTTTGAAATACGTCCTGTCACGATTGTTTCGTTCAATAATTCTGTAACACGTGACAATACAATTCCATCAAATGCCATATTCATCACCCGACTTAGTATAACACATTTAAAAGTGTTTGACATCACTGTTTTATTCATGTAGGATTACTTAAAAAGGGGATGTAGATAAGTGAAAAGAGGCCTTCTAATTATCCTGAGTGGACCTAGCGGCGTAGGCAAAGGAACAGTCAGAGAACAACTATTTAAAGAAGAATCATTAAACCTTGCATATTCAATTTCAATGACTACACGTTATAAGAGACCTGGTGAAAGAGAAGGGATCGATTATTTCTTTGTAGACGTTGATACATTCAAAGAAAAGATTGAGCAGGGTGAATTACTAGAATACGCACAGTTTGTAGGTAATTACTATGGAACACCTAAAGCCTATGTAGATCAGCTACTAGATGAAGGTAAGAATGTTGTGCTAGAAATTGAAGTACAGGGTGCACTTCAGGTTATGAAGAAAGTACCAGATGCACTTACAATTTTCTTAGTACCACCTTCAATGGAAGAATTAGAAAAACGTATTCGTGGACGTAGAACAGAAGCTGAAGATGTTATTAAAGAACGTCTTGATAAAGCAAGAAGAGAAATTGCGACAAAAGATCAGTATAAGCATGTAGTGGTAAACGATGATGTAATGCGTGCAAAAAATGATATTGTCAAGATTATCGAAGAGAACATGAAGTAGCCATCTGGCTGCTTTTTCTTTTTTTAGGGAGGTGATTTTATGTTTAAAGTAGAAGTATTAATAGAACATCCTGTTCAGGCCTTAGATCGTGGTTTTTCTTACTTATCTAAGAAACCTATTCTTACAGGTATCCGTGTACAGGTGCCTTTTAACCATCGTCAGGTCGTTGGTTATGTTTTATCAGTAGAAGAAGTTGATTTAACACAGAAAGAACTAGAAGAAAGAGATTGCTTTAAGTATTCTTATATTTATTCCGTCATCGATGAAGCGCCACTACTCAATAATGAACTCATTACACTTGCTCATCGTATGTCCAAGATGACACTTTGTCCTCTTATTGCCTGTTTCCAGGCTATGCTTCCAGGTACTTTAAAGCCTTCTACTCATAAGATGGTTGGCATTAAAACAATGGCCTGTGTAAGAGTCATCAATACAGGTACACCTAAAACAGTTAAACAGCAGGAAGCTTTCCGTTTATTAGTAGAAAAAGGAGAAATGTTTCTTAAGGATATCCCTTATTCAAGAAGTGTGATCTCTTCTCTAGAGAAACAAGGTTTGATTGAAGTATATAATAAAGAAGTACAAAGAAATCCTTATGCCGGTAATGATTTGAAGGTTAATAATAAAATCACTCTCACACCGCTTCAAAATAGTGTTGTGAGAGGTGTATTACAGACTTCTCAAATGATTTCCCTTATTCATGGTGTCACGGGTTCAGGTAAGACAGAGGTTTATATTGCGCTCACTAAAAAGATGTTAGAAGAGAATAAGACAGTATTAATGCTGGTGCCTGAAATATCCCTCACTCCAATGATGGAACGTGTCTTTAAGGAACGTTTCCATGATGAAGTCGCCATCATTCATTCTCGTTTATCACAAGGAGAAAAGTATGATGAATACCGTCGTATTAAAAAAGGAGAAGCTCGTATTGTAGTAGGGGCACGTTCTGCCATCTTTGCGCCAGTAGACAATTTAGGACTCATTATTATGGATGAAGAACATGATATGAGCTATAAGCAGGATAATACACCACGTTATCATACATTATCTATTGCGAAAATGCGTGCAGAGAAGAATCATGCCAAGATTGTCCTAGGTAGTGCCACTCCTTCAGTAGAAACATATGCACGTGCGCAAAAAGGCATCTATGGCTTATTTGAGATGAAACAAAGAATCAATGGGAAACCACTCCCTTATTGTGAAGTGGTAGATATGGGCAATGAATCACGCCAGGGTAACTATTCTCTCATGTCTGCACGAATGAAGCAGAGACTTCAGGAAACAATAGATAAGGGTGAACAGGCGATGATTCTATTAAATAAGAGAGGCTATGCATCTTTTATTAAATGTGAATCATGTAATGAACCGATACGCTGCCCTCATTGTGATGTCACACTTACTTATCATAAAGCAGAAAATAGATTAAAATGTCACTTATGTGAATACTTTACTTCTGTACCTCGAGTATGTCCTGAATGTGGCAGTACACATCTTAAAAAGATAGGATATGGCACACAGAAAATAGAAGAAGAATTAAAAAAACAGTATCCTGAAGCACATATCATTCGCTTTGACTTTGATACAACACGTAATAAGAATACCCATTTAAAACTCTTAAAAGATTTTGAAGAACATAAAGCAGATATTATGCTAGGTACACAGATGATTGCAAAAGGACTTGATTTCTCCAATGTCACATTTGTAGGTGTACTCATGGCTGATTTATCTTTAATGGTACCTGACTTTAGAGCCTCTGAACGTACATTCCAGTTACTTTGTCAGGTGGCAGGAAGAAGCGGTCGAGGAGAGAAGCAGGGCACTGTCATGATCCAGACATTCAATCCAGAACATTATGCAATTAAAGCAGCAGTCAAGCAGGATTATGATGCTTTCTTTAAAGAAGAGATAGCATTTAGAAAGAAAGCCAAATATCCACCATATTGTCATCTTGTTGCAGTGATTGTACAATCACGCTCGCCTAAGAACGTTCATTCTATTGCCTTAGATATTAGTCAATACTTAAAGGATCATTTAGAAAAGGTCAGAATCATTGGACCACAGTCTACCTTTAAGATGCAGGATATCTATCGTGAAAGAATTCTTATTAAATATATAGAATCCAAACCAATCTATGAACAATTAAGTATCATTGATGACTATTATAACCGTACAAGAAAAGGAGGTGTTATTGTGGCATGCGACTTTAACCCGTATTCCACATATTAATATGAAAGAAAGAGATACAGCATTAGATATACTTATTGATTATGAAAAGAATGAAAGTTATTTAAATATTACTTTAAACCATACTCTTACAAAAGACTTCTCACCATCAGAAAGAGGTCTTATTACAACATTGGTCTATGGAACTATCCAGAATCGTTTATATTTAGAATATCAATTAGAACCACATATTCATACACGTTTAAAGGTGGTAGAAAGAATGTTGCTGCTGATGAGTCTTTACCAGCATTTCTATCTAGATACACCTGATTATGCAATTGTGAATGAAGCCGTAGAAATCATCAAAGAAAGAAGAAACAAACGTGCAGGAGGCATGATCAATGCAATCTTACATAGCTGTTTTAAAGAAACAAGATCTTTAGATGATCTAGACCATGATGAACGTTTATCTATTTCTACAAGTCATCCTTTATGGATGGTCAAGATGTTTAATGCCCAGTATGGCATTGATACAACAGAAAAGATTCTTCATGCAGATAATGAAGTTCCTTTAAAAAGCGGTCGTGTGAATACATATAAGATATCTCGTGATGCGTTCTTGAAGAAGTATCCTGAATTTACTCCAGGCTATTTATCACCAGATAGTGTGTTATTAAAGGAAGGCAATATTGCGCATACTGAAGCGTTTAAAGAAGGCTTAGTGACTATCCAGGATGAATCTTCACAGATGGTCGCACGCATGCTTAACCCAGGTGAAGAAGACGATGTCTTAGATATGTGCGGGGCACCAGGATCTAAAACAACTCATCTAGGTACTTTAATGAACAATAAAGGAAGTATAGATGTTTATGACCTTTATCCTCATAAAGCGAAGCTTATAGAAGACAATGCGAAAAGACTCGGATTATCTAATATTCATGTACATACAGGAGACAGTACAGACCTCTCAATATTTAAAAAACAGTATACAAAAATACTTTTAGATGGTCCTTGTTCTGGGCTTGGTGTTCTTTCTAGAAAGCCTGAAATCAAGTACCATGACTCAAGTGCAATGGATGAAATCATCCTGATTCAAGCAAAATTACTAGAAAATGCATATTCTTTATGTATAAAAGGTGGTAATATAGTGTATAGTACGTGCACTATAAATAAAAAAGAAAACGAAAAACAGATTGAAAAATTCATAAAGAAGCATCCCGATATGCATGTGGTAGAAGAACGTACTATACTTCCATTTGAGTATCATAGTGATGGCTTTTATATGTGTCTGTTAGAAAAGGATGTATGATGAAATCAATTTATGACTTAACACTCGAACAATTAAAAGAAGAATTAAAAGCACTTGGACAGAAGCCATTCCGTGCAAAACAGATCTATGAATGGATTTATGTAAAGAATGTCTATGATTTTCATCAGATGACAAATCTTTCTAAGGATCTTCAGGAAACACTTTCTAATCATTTCAGTGATGCGCTTTTAACTATCAAGGAAAAACAGGTGGCTCGTGATGGTACAACAAAATATCTTCTTGAATTAGAAGATGGAGGCCTGATTGAAACAGTATTAATGATTCAGACTTATGGTCGTTCATTATGTGTCACTAGCCAGCTAGGCTGTAATATGGGCTGTTCTTTCTGTGCGTCTGGTTTATTAAAGAAGCAGCGTAACTTAACAAGTGGTGAAATCGTGAAACAGGTACTCACTGTAATGAATGATTTAAAGGAAAGAGTGACTCATGTCGTAGTGATGGGGACAGGTGAACCTTTTGATAATTATGATGAAGTGATGAACTTCATCTATACAGTCAATGAACCTCATGGTTTAGCTATTGGGGCAAGACATTTGACTATTTCTACATGTGGACTTATTCCTGGTATTGAACGATTCTCTCATGAACCAATACAGGTTAACTTAGCCATCAGCTTACATGCACCTAATGATGAAATTCGTAACGAATTGATGCCAATCAACAAGCGCTATAATATGGATGACTTAAGAGATGCGATTAAGACATATATTGAACGTACAAATCGTCGTGTAACTCTTGAATATATCTTATTGAAGGATGTCAATGATGATATTAAATACGCCCGTCAGCTAGCGCATTATCTACGTGGTTTAAATGTCTATGTGAATTTAATTCCTTATAACCCTGTAGATGAACATGGCTATAAGCAGTCTTTAGGACATACAATTACTGCATTTAAAGATGAACTCATTCGCTTACATATCAATTGTACATTAAGAAAAGAACATGGCCGTGATATTGATGGTGCATGTGGACAGTTACGTGCGAAAAGAGAGAAAGGAGCATAATATGATGATCTCCGCTATGACTGATATTGGAAATAAAAGATCAGTCAATCAAGATAGAGCAATCTATAAAATTAAAGACCATGAAATAGTTGGTGTATTATGTGATGGAATGGGTGGTCATCTTGCAGGTGATGTAGCAAGCACACTTGTAAGTAATTATATTATTGAACACTTCTTTGATCATGCGCCTTTTGTGGATGATGCCTCTATTCATGCTTGGATTTCTTCTTTATTATTGACAACAAATGATCTTTTAAATAAAGAAAGTGATCAGCATAGTGAATATGCAGGAATGGGCACAACAATCGTTATCTGTTATATGGATGGTCAGAATACTTATATCTCTCATGTAGGTGATTCTAGAGCTTATTTATATAATGATACACTTAAACAGATTACTGCAGATGATACTTTTGTGAACGAACTTCTAAAAAGAGGTATCATTAATGAAGAAGAAGCCTCTCATCATCCTAAAAGAAATGTCTTAGTACAGGCTATTGGTATTAAAGAAGCGTTACGTATTTCTTTTTATAAGATTGAAGAAGATTATCGTGCATTACTACTCTGTTCAGATGGATTATATAATTCACTCTCATCTCAACAGATTGAAGAAATACTACAAAATAATGATTCAGTTGATCAAAAGACTGAAAAGCTCATTCAATCAGCCAATGAATTTGGTGGATTAGATAATATTGGTGTTTTATTAATTGAGAAGGGAGAATCATAAGATGAGTGAAAAAGGACGAATACTTGCTGATCGTTATGAACTAAAAGAGCTTGTTGGACAGGGCGGTATGGCTGATGTCTATCTTGCCTATGATGATATATTAAATAGAGAAGTAGCCGTTAAAATACTTCGTTCTTCTTTAACAGGAGATCCTATTTATATCACACGTTTCCATCGTGAAGCGCGTGCAGCAGCTGCATTATGTCATCGTAATATTGTAGAAATCTATGATGTAGGTGAAGAAGATGATCTTTACTATATTGTCATGGAATATGTACGTGGTCAGACTTTAAAGGAACTCATTAATAAACGTGGTGCACTTCATTATGTAGAAGCAGTAGATATTATGAAACAGGTTGTTTCTGCCACTGCATTGGCTCATTCTATGGGTATTGTACATCGTGACTTAAAGCCACAGAATATTCTTGTGACTGATTCTGGTATTGTAAAGATTGCGGATTTTGGGATTGCCTCTATCCAGTCTTTATCACAGGTCACTCAGACAGATACAATCATGGGTTCACTTCACTATCTTGCGCCAGAAATCGCAAGAGGTGAAAAAGCGACACCACAAAGTGATCTTTATGCACTAGGTGTTGTATTCTATGAATTACTGAGAGGAGATGTCCCATTTAATGGAGAATCTCCAGTTAATATCGCATTGAAACATATGCGTGATGAAATTCCATCCGTGCGTGATTATAATCCAGCGATTCCTCAGTCAGTAGAAAATATTATTATTAAAGCCACTGCAAAGAATACAAATAACCGTTATCAGTGTGCAGATGATATGCTGGATGATTTAGAAACATGCTTAGATCGTCTAGATGAAGAAAAGCTCAGCTTTGATTCCATCAACAATGATCCTACAATCATTGCGACAGATTCACAGTTCTTTACTAAAACAGCACCTATTGATCTTGAAGAAACAAAGACAGAAATAGAAGAAATTGAACCACAGGAAGTAAAGAAGAAAGAACCTATGGACAAGAAAAAGAAGATTGCGATAGGTGTAGCGATTGGTGCAGTTGTTGTATGTCTTGCGATTGTCGCTGGTTTCTTCTTACTAAGTGGAAGTAAAGATGGTACAATGATGGACCTTGTTGGTAAGACTGAAAAGGAAGCCACAGCCTTATTAATTGATAAAGGCTATAAGGTTTCTGATAATGTAGACTATGAACTCAGTGATAAGTATGAAAAGGGACTCGTTATTGCGACAGATCCAGAAGCAGGACATACTATTAATGAAGGAGATACAGTAACACTTACAATCTCTAAAGGTAAATATATTGTCATGAAGGATTATACAGGAGTCTCTTATGATACAGCCTATAAGGAACTCACAAAGCTTGGCTATAAGGTTAAGAAATATGAAAAGTCTGATGATGACTATAAAGAAGGTGTCGTTATTGGACAGTCTATTTCTGAAGGAGAAAAACAGGATCCTAATGAAGATGGCAAGATCATCACATTAACAGTTTCTAAGGGTGTAAGTATTACAGTACCATCACTCTATGGACAGGATATCAATGCCGCCAAATCCACATTAGAAAGCCAGGGCTTCACTAATGTGAAATTATCTGTACTTCCTGCACCTACTGATACAGCCACAATTAACTCTATGTCTATTAATACAGTTGTTAAGCAGTCTGTTGCACCATATACTCAGGTGAATAGTAAGGGTACTGAAATCATCTTATATTATTATGATAAGAAACCAACAACTACTACAACACCATCTCAGCCTGACTTGCCAGAAAATGACGATGATGATGAAACAACTACGACTAATGGACAATAAGAATAGGAGAAAATATGCCTAAAGGTCAAATTATAAAAGCTCTTGCAGGATTCTATTATGTAGATACAGGTGAAAAGGTTGTCAGCTGCAAGGCCCGTGGTAAATTTAGAAATAGAGGACAGAAGCCTCTTGTCGGAGACTTCTGCACCTTCCAGGAAGAAAAGGATGGGTCAGGTTATATCCTAACACTCGAAAAAAGATTTAACCAATTAGAAAGACCACCTATCTGTAATGTTGATCAGGCTTTACTTGTATTCTCTATTGCTCAGCCTGACTTTGATCAGATGCTTCTTGATCAGTTCCTTGCAATGGTGGAATATGAGAAGATTAAGCCAATCATCATTATTACAAAGATAGATCTCAATAGGGAACTTGTCCCTGTGATTCAAAAGAAGTACAATGCATATGATCTCTATTTTGTATCAAGTAAAGAAAATGAGGGTATTGAAGAGATTAAACCACTTTTAAAGAACCGTGTTACAGTTGTCACAGGACAGAGTGGTGTAGGAAAATCAAGTCTTTTGAATGCCTTAAACATTGAACTGAATATTGAAACAAATGAAATTTCTCAGGCATTAGGTAGAGGAAAACATACTACAAGACATGTAGAACTCATTCCTATGTATGGTGGCTATATTGCAGATACACCGGGATTCTCTTCACTAGAACTTAAAATGGAACCAGTAGAACTCGCCTCTACTTATCATGATTTTAGAGAATTATCTCATCATTGTAAGTTTAGAGGATGTCTCCATGATAGTGAACCACAGTGTGCTGTTAAACAAGCTGTTGAAGAGGGAGAAATAGATCAAACAAGATATGTAGATTACCTGCAGCTATTAAAGCAGGTGAAAGAAAGGAAAGATAAACGATATGGTTAAAATTGCACCTTCAGTATTATCCGCAGATTTTGCGCATTTAAAAGAAGATATCGATACAATCTATGATGGAGGAAAATCATGGATTCATTATGATGTGATGGATGGACACTTTGTCCCAAATATTTCATTTGGTTATAGTATTTTGAGTAACCTACGTGCTGTCACTGATTTATTTATTGATGTACATTTAATGATCACTGATCCAGGTCAGTACTTAGATGAATTCATCAACGCAGGTGCAGACCTCATTACATTCCATATTGAAGCTGTATCAAGTGTACAGGAAGCACGTGTACTTATTCAGCGTATTCATGATGCAGGATGTCTTGCATCTATCTCTATTAAACCAGGCACTGATGTAGAAGCTATCAAACCATTCTTAGATGATCTAGATATGGTACTTGTCATGAGTGTTGAACCAGGATTTGGTGGTCAGTCATTCAATCCTGCAGCTTTAGATAAGATTACAGAACTTAAAGAAATCAGAAATGGTAGACGCTATCTTATTGAAGTAGATGGTGGAATCAATGCGAATACAGCCAACCTATGCCGTGGAGCTGGGGCAGATGTTCTAGTGGCTGGAAGCTATGTCTTCAAAGCAGAAAATAGACAGGAAGCGATTGATTCACTCAAATGAAAATAGGCTTATATGCAAGCATGAATAATGGGGATGTCTTTAATAAAGACATCCCTTATATTGCGGTTGATGGTGGTTTGGAACATCTACATCGTCAATCAATTCAACCATTATGTGCCATTGGAGACTTTGATTCATTAGAACATAAGGAATACTTAGAAGGATTAGAAGTCCTTAGTTTTCCTACACATAAGGATGAAACAGATACTGAACTCGCTATCAGTGAAGCACTTAAAAGAGGTTATGATGAAATAGATCTCTATGGTGTTATTGGTGGTCGTATTGATCATTTTTTGGGTGTACTCATCTATTTAAGACAGCATCCAGATATTAAAATCACTTTATATGATGATATCAATAGAATCTATCTCTTACCTAAAGGTCAACATCAAATAGACTGCAGAGAATATAAGTACTTCTCATGCTTTACTGAAAAGACATGTACTTTAACACTTAAGAACTGTGATTATCCATTAGATGGTTATATATTAGAGCCTCATGACCCTCTATGTATCTCTAATCAATGTCATGGTATTCTGACTATAGAAAATAGTGAAGATCTTATTTTCATTGAATCTCAAAGGAGGTAATATATGGAAGATAATAAAGATTTCTTAGCGACTGAACCTGTCGGTAAACTCTTAAGACAGCTTGCTTTACCTACAGTTATAGCTCAGTTAATCAACATGCTTTACAACATCGTAGACCGTATGTTTATTGGTCATATCCCTCAAACAGGAGCGCTTGCCTTAACAGGCGTGGGTGTCTGTATGCCATTAATTATGATTGTGACAGCTTTTGCTTCATTAGTGGGTAATGGTGGAGCACCACGTGCTTCTATTTATATGGGACAGGGTAATCATGAACATGCAGAAAAGATTCTAGGTAACTGTTTTATCACTCAGATTATAGTATCTGTAATACTTACACTTATTCTATTCTTTGGAAACCGTACCTTCCTACTTGCATTTGGCGCAAGCAGTAATACAATCTCCTATGCAGTAGATTATATGAATATCTATGCAGTTGGAACGCTCTTTGTCCAGTTGACACTAGGTATGAATATGTTCATCACTGCCCAGGGGTTTGCAAAGAATGGTATGATTTCAGTTATTATTGGTGCAGTATGCAATGTCATCTTAGATCCAATCCTTATTTTTGGATTTAATCTAGGTGTCAAAGGAGCAGCACTTGCGACAATCATCTCACAAGGATGCTCATGTCTCTATGTTTTAACCTTCTTATTTGGCAAGAAGACAAAACTTAAAATCAAAAAGAAAAACTTATCTTTAGACAACTCAGTGATCTTACCTTGTCTTGCCTTAGGACTCTCTACATTTGTGATGCAGTCAAGTGAAAGTGTCATTCAGGTCTGTTTCAATTCTTCTTTATTGAAATATGGAGGAGATATCGCAGTAGGTGCGATGACAATCCTAACGAGTGTTATGCAGTTTGCGATGCTTCCTTTACAGGGCTTAGGACAGGGTGCACAGCCAATCATCAGCTATAATTATGGGGCTAAGAATAAAGAACGTGTTCAAAAGACATTTAAGTTATTAGTCAAAGTGTCTCTTTTATTCTCTATGGCAATCTGGCTTTTGATTCAGCTTTTCCCACAATTATTTGTCGGTCTCTTTACGAATGCATCTGAACTATCACTCTTTACTACAAAAGCATTAAGAATCTATATGGCAGTGGTAGGACTATTTGGTATACAGATTGCCTGTCAGATGACATTTGTGGCCTTAGGTAATGCGAAAGCTTCTGTCATAGTGGCAGTAACAAGAAAATTCATTCTCTTAATACCACTTATTTATATTATGCCAGCATTACTTGCGGATAAGACGATGGCTGTTTACTTGGCTGAGCCAGTGGCAGATCTCTTTGCGATTACTTTTACAGTTCTCTTATTTAAGAAACAATTTAAGAAAGCACTAAATCAAATGGACTGAGTTACTTCAGTTCATTTTTTGCGGTTAAAAGTCAAATATGTTATAATTATGTCAATAATGTTGAGGAGATTATGACATGAATACAAAGGTGAATTTTAAAAATAATATATATATTATCATGCAGATGGGATTATTCACCTTCTTATTTTTAGGGACTGAATATCTCTATGTAGATGTCCTTTCTCAAATCTTTACAAATGATAAGACAGTCGTGCTCGCACAGAACTACGCCTTAGGTGCGAGTACAATCGGGTTCCTTTTGTATCCTCTATTTTATCGCTTGTTGAGTGATCATTCAAAAAAAATAGGTCTTCTATTTGTTGGTATAGTATCCATCATTGGGCTTATCCTCATGTCTTCACTGTTTACTTTTGTGACAGGACTCATGTTGTTCTTTATGCTGGGAATACTAGGAAGCTGTGTCTATTATCACTCCATGAGTATGATGGAAACTAATCAATATCTTGCAAGAATTGTAGGTATCTCCTATGCATTTGGAATCATCCTTCAATTTGTTTCTAATAATTTTATTCGTTCAGAGTTCATACAGTCCATCCTATTGGCTATTTCTTGTTTTATACTGATTTTTCTTTTGATTAATAATAGATTAACATCACTTCAAGTGAGTGAAGATAAACAGGATAAAAAATCAAATACAGTAGGAATTATTCTTATTATACTTGTCATGTTAATGACATGTATGTTCAGTACTTTAGATAATGCAGTCACATTAGTTCATGCAGGAGGACACATGGATATTGGTCAATGGCCAAGAATCCTTCTTGCCTTAAGTGGCTTAGTCTCTGGGTTTATCTTTGATTTACATAACAGAAGATATATGGGTATCACAATATACTGTATTATGGTCTTATCTACTATTTGTATTGCGATACTTAAATTTGCGGGACCGTTTATGTTAGGCCTGATGACCTTTTATTTATCTGCTGGTTTCTTTGCGGTATTCTTTATTACTGCATTTATGGAAATAGCACGTTATATGAAAATACCAGAGCTATGGTCTGGCATGGGACGTGCAGTTAATAATTTAACTGCTGCCATTATCGCAAGTCCAGTACTTACATTACTTTCTTCGGATAGTAATTTGTCTGCAATCATATTAATCTTAGTATTATTTGTGGCAGTCAGTATTGTTTCAGTCAACTACACAGTGCAGAAGAATGACTTTATTAAGACTAAGACAACAGAAGTCATAGATGAAAAAGAGAAGCTGAGACGATTCTCTGAACTCTATTCATTCACAGATAGAGAAGCTGAAGTCTTTGATCAATTAGTTAATACTGAAGATAGTATTCAGATGATTGCGGAAAATATCTATGTATCTAAAAGAACATTAGAACGTTATGTCTCAGCTATTTATGAAAAAACAGGTGTTAAATCCCGTATTGGTTTACTAAATCTCTATAACAAGTAGAAGCCTTTCAATTCAGAAGGGCTTTTTTTAATTGTTTAAAAACATAGAATATAACATATAAATTCTATTTGGCGGTACTCCGCCAAGGCAATTTCTTCATTTTGGCGGACTTCCCTTATATACTTACGCCTCTATGCTTTCTACAATAATACTAGCATTTGTATCAATAGATGCATGGAAGGAGGAAAGTCATGATTACAAGCCTAAGAATGCTTCCGTATACGAGACAATATGTGATTATAGCTATCTATGAAATACTAGAACGTCATGGAATCCCATATCAAAAAACGGACTCGTCAACAGTTGTATTCCATGGAAAAGAAGGCATCTATTCTATTTCTGTAAGTGAACAGGTAGAAGGGACACAGCTATTTGTCACAATGGAACAGGCAAATGCAGGCTTATCACAAACTGGTTCACAGCGTGCGATTAACGCTGTCACCAGACAAATCTCAGATTATATTGAAAATGAAACAGTCATGGCGAAGTATTCGCCAAAAAGAATTTTTAAGAGCCTCTTAATCGGGCTAAGGGAATGGAGGAAACATTATGAATAAGCTTAAAAAGGCATTAAGGATTGCAAGCATGATGCTTATTGCGATTATGATTGGAATGTCCGGTATGATTAATGCAAATGCTGCAACAATCACAACTAGTGGACAATATTCACTTATATTATATTCTGATCCAGATGGATGGAATCCTAACTTTGAAGGTGAATATAGTAAGATGGTTAAGTTTAACGTTGCAGAAGGAGAAACAACAGTTAAAGTATCTGAACTTACAAAAGGTATTACACCATTTAATGGAGAAAATGAATTCTCTCATTGGGAAACAATGGAAGGAGATAAAGTCGGTGATGAATTAAATATCTCTGATTTTACACAAGTGTTAAACCGCAAACTCTACCCATCTGATGACTGCAAATTATATTACCCTATATA
>UQGS01000044.1 GCA_900540685.1 uncultured Catenibacterium sp.
AAATGAATGAATATTCATTTCTAGCCGCACGATTTTCATCATTTGTCAACAGTTTGACGAAAAAAATAAAAAAGCCTCTCTGATTTTAAAATCAAAGAGGTTTTTGGCATTTAGTCGCTTAACTTAATACCATTGCTGCTTTATGATTCACAGTTACTTGTAACGTGTCTTGGAAACACCTATTTTGACAGTTCTCTCATGATTTTTTCAAATGTATACATTAGAGGAATATTTGAAATGACTTGATCAGTCATCACAAGACCATCTGATGTAAATATAACTTCATCACATAGATGTTCTAAGACACCTACATCTTCCGCTGTTACCGCAATGACTGAACACTTCATTTCTTTGTATTTTTTTACTTCTTCAAAGATAGTTTTGTCCACTAATTTATTGTATCCAATGATTACAACTGCACTTTCTCCAGAAGAGAGTTTAGGCATTGGATAATAGTTATCCACAATACCATTACATCTAAAACCTATATGAGAAAATGATCGTGCTAAAAATTTCGCAAGATCACCATAAGGCCCTAAGAATGATATAAAGAAATAATCCGCTTCCTTAATATAATCTGCAGTTTTTTTAATAGATTCTAAAAATTTTTGAGAATGTATATGTTCTGTAAAATCTACAAATGAAGAGACTGCAATCTGATCTTTATATTCTTCATCAGTGATAACTTCCTTTAATTTGTATTTTAATTCTATAAAACCTTCGCACCCGAGCTTCTTACAGAAACGTACAATAGTAGCCGTAGATACATGAACATCATTGGCTAATTCACGAATGCTTTCTTCTAATACTTTTTCTTTGTTTTGCATCACATAATTATAAATATGTGCTTCCGTCTCATTTAAACTGTTGACCTGAGTGTATGTAAAAGCCAAAGAAACCCCTCCTTCTCCCAAATGCTTGTCATTAGAATATACCTTAATATGACCGATATCAATTATATTTTTATCCCCAACCTACTATTTTTCTATTTTGGTAAAATAGTGATATATAATACGTAAATCTCAAGTAAAATTCAATTTATATGTTAATAATATATATAACTATTTAGGCGCTTAATACAAATAAAAAGCAACTGCCTGATACAGCTGCTTAGCTCAACAATTCTTTCATGATTCTCTCTAATGTATACAAGAGAGGAATACCTGAAATAAGTTCTCCCATCATTACTTGTCCATCAGATATATAAACGACTTCATCACATAGATGTTCTAAGACACCTATATCTTCAGTCGCAAATAAAATAATTGTATAATTTTTAGCTTTATATTTTCTGATGACTTCAAAAATGAGACTTTCTCTACTTTTATCATACGCAGTAAGTACTACTGATTTTTGTCCTTCTGGTACTGCTGGCATAGGATAATACTTATCCACAACCCCAAAGCAAGAATAACCTATTTGAGAGAATCTACGGGCAATATGTTTTGCATATTCACCATGACCACCTATTCCAAGTGTAAAGAAGGAATTAGCCTGTTTGATTAAGTCTGCAATTCTTTGAATGCTTTCTAAATATTGATCTGAATTCACAAAATCCGCAAATTCAAAAAATGAAGATGCTTCTACATATTCTCTATGTTCTTCTTCAATAAGAGATTCCTTTAATTTATATTTTAATTCTAAAAACCCCTCACATCCTAGTTTCTTACAAAAACGTACAATAGTCGCTGTAGATACATGTGCATCATGAGCTAATTCCCTAATACTTTCATCTAATACTTTTTCTTTATTATTTAATACATAATTATAAATATGCACTTCAGTTTCATTTAAACTACTTACCTGAGTGTATGTAAAAACCAATGAAACTCCTCCCTTCCCCAAGCAAGGTCTTGTTTTTATGATATAACTAAATGTTAAGGTTTTCAATGATATTTAGGTTAATAGGGAGCGTTTTGCGTTTTTCGCAAACAATTTATATAATATATGTGTAATTTTCAAGTAAAATAATTGTAATTATTATTCAAAACACCAAGAAAGATAGATCAAACAAATCACAAAATCATTTAGAATATTACTACATAAAGATTTAATGAAGCGGCATCACAGATGAATTCTCCATATCCATCTATGATGTCTATCGTATGCTTACCATCTGTCATACGCTTAAACTTTTTACCTATATACATACGTTTCTTACCACCAGTACTATTTGTAAGAATAACGGCGAGTCCTGTTTCATATGTCCAGCCTATGACATCAGGATCATCTATATAATCATGTCTTATTCCTTCTACATATTTTCTTCTTAGCTTCAACATATGATCGAGTAGATCCTTTTTAGGATTAATATGATCATGAGGTATACCATAATAGTCTCCATAGAATATACATGGATAGCCTTCTCCTCTTAGTAAGATACAGGCATAGGATTGTGGTTTGAACCAATCTTCTATAAAAGAAGCAAGTGCCTGTCCTGGCTGCGTATCATGGTTATCCACAAATGTGACAGCATACTTGTCATATCTTTGTACTAACGTGTTATTGAAGAGTTCTCGCATATCATAGTATCCATTAGAATGACTGGCATCATAGAAATGATAGTGTAAAGGAACATCAAATAGACTCATACAGAAATGAGTAGATTCTAAGTAGTGACATAAATGATCAATATCTCCCCAATATTCTCCTACTGTAAAGAGTTCTTTTTTAGAATGCTTGCGCATTGTGGTAATCCAATGTTCATAGAAAGATGAATCTATATGTTTAATCGCATCACATCTAAAGCCATCTAGATGGGTGATATCCTTATACCAGATTCCCCATTGAATAGCTTCTTCGACGACTTCAGGGTTATTGTAGTCTAGATCAGCCCCCATTAAGTAATCATAGTTCTCATATTCATCATCCACATTCTCACTGAACTGTTTTCCTTTAAAGAGATAGAGACCATTCTGATGTTTAGAGGCATCATAATCCACACTTGTGAAGTGTTTTGAATTATATATAAAGTCGGAGTATTTATCTCTTGATGGAAATGAGAAGTATGTAGAAGCACGGATCACTCTTTTTCTTCTGGATACTTTATGTCTATGATAGGCATCTACTTTATAGGCAATCACCTGTTCCATGGCATCTGCACCCATAAGATGATTGAGTACTATATCTGCATAGACATCTATTCCAAATAGATGAAACATCTTAATACACCATAAGTATTCCTTCTTTGTACCATACTTGGTACGTATTGTGTTCTTGCTGTTGAACTCTCCTAAGTCATAGTGATCATAGACACCATATCCTGTATCGTTGATGCCAAATGCACCTTTATAAGCAGGAGGAAGCCAGATAGCTGTAATACCTGCTTTTTTAAGCTTATAGGCATTGATTCTTAGTATTTTCCATAGATGAGGACTAGATGGGAGATACCATTCAAAGCCCTGCATCATTACACCCTTCTTCATATGATCACCCCCTGCCTTTTATTATAACAATTTCTCCCACGTTGTGCACAAAGGGAATGATACATATGTATATTAATTGTGCGGACAATAAGAACCGCTTACAATTATTCTAACGTTGTATAAAGAAATAAAAGAACTATAATAAGAGGAAGAGGGAGTGGTGTTATGAAGAAGAAGTATGAAGCATTGGCTATTAGCTTCTTATTTGTGAATTTGATATATAGTCATGGTGTGGTCCATCTACAGCCTTCTATTGGGGATGAGATTGTAGGGATGTTGTATAATTTATTTCATTTATTTGAGTATAATACGGTTATTCTACCTTTTGGGTTAAGTGCCTTCTGTTTCCTTATTGGAATGGCTGGTTCTTTTGTGATGGCTATATGTGGTATTCATTCACATAGTTCTATTTCTATATTCCAAGGAATATTAAGTTTAATACAGGGACTACTTGGTGCGATTGTGATGACAGTCTTTATTCATGATCGTCATTTGATAGAAAAAGAATTAGTAGGTTCTTTAGGTACACTGACTACAATCACAATACTTGTTGTATTATCTAATGCGATATTGAGTGTTCTAGTAGAAATGGATGTAAGAAATCATATACATCTATTTGATCATGCTTTACTAAAGCCTTTGATGAGTAATTTACCACTTTCAATGTTGTTTCTGATCATGACACTCGTTGCCTATGCCACAATGTATCTTCTACCAATCAATAATATATGTTATATGTTTGGATTGAATTTAGTTTTATTAACTGGTGTACTTGGATGTTTTTCTATTGGTATGAGCGCATTATTGAGAAAAATCAATACGATGTATATGCTATGTGGTAGTCTTATGGTTCTTATATGTTTAGTGAGCTTTATGAGATTTCATATCATTGCATGTATATTAGCTGTGATATGTCTTATTATGTGTGTTAAAATCAGGATCATTAAGGTATGAGGAGATGATCTCCTCTTTTGTTTTACATAAAAAAACCTTCAAGATTGAAGGCTCTTATGACTTAAGTGCTAATCGATATGAAATTTCATCCAACATTACATAAACAGGGATAGGATACCGTAAGCAACGGCTGTATAACTTCAATTAATAATGCAGTAATTTTGTATTTCATATAAATATATCCTCCTCTATTTATGAATTGCCTATATATTAACATGCTTTTGCAAGCGTGTCACTCAATATTATAACAAAAAAATAGAGAAGCATTCCTGCTTCTCTATTCATCGTCTTCGCTTGTAATAAATTCATCATAGATAGCTTTAATAGCTGGCTTGAAGTAACAATTTCTTACCCCTACAATGATATTTAATTCTGATGAACCCTGGTCAATCATCTTAACGTTGATGTTTTCCTTCGCAAGTGCTTTAAATACTCTTGCAGAAGTACCACGGCTGTCCTTCATACCACGACCTACAACCGCAATTAAAGCAAGGTCAGATTCTAATACAATATAATCTGGCTGTACAGCACGATGTAAGCCTGCAAGGATGGCCTGTTCTTTTTCAATGAAGTCATCGCTATTTACGATGATAGTCATTGTATCGATACCAGAAGGCATATGTTCAAATGATAAGCCTTGTTCTTCAAATACCTGAAGTACTTTACGACCAAAGCCGATTTCACTGTTCATCATGTCTTTTTCAATCATGACAGTCGCAAAACCTGTTTTACCTGCAATACCAGTAATAACATGATCTGGCTTATGACAAGTACTTTCTACAATCAAAGTACCTGCATCTTCTGGACTATTTGTATTCTTGATTAAAATAGGAATACCTTCATTTCTTACTGGGAAGATGGAATTCTGATGTAGAACACTCGCACCCATATAAGATAATTCTCTTAATTCTTTATAAGTGATTGTCGCAATTGGTTTAGGATCCTTGACAATACGTGGATCCGCAATAAGGAATCCTGATACATCTGTCCAGTTCTCATAAAGATCTGCACAGGCACATTTCGCAACGATAGAACCAGTGACATCACTACCACCTCTAGAGAAGGCTTTAATACGTCCTGATTCATCATTTAACTGTCCATAGAATCCTGGAATGACTGCATAGTCATGTTCAGATAGAGCTTTTGTTAAGGCAGCATCTGTTTTCTTTTCATCATATCTACCATGCTTATCAATATAGATGACATCTGAAGCATCAATAAAGTCAAAACCTAAATAATTAGCTAATACTTTACCATTTAAGTATTCACCACGTGAAATTGTATAATCAAAACTATTCTGTTTCTTGATTTCTTCTTTAATGACTTTAAAGTCTTCTTCTAAAGAAATATCAAGATCTAATTCAGTAATAATTTCATTGTAACGTTCTTTGATTCTGTCATAGATTTCATCAAAATCATCTTTGTTGTGATGTGAATAGGCAAGAATCAATAAATCTGTTACTTTTGTATCTTCTTTATTTCTTTTCCCAGGGGCGCTGGGAACCACATAATGACGATCAGTATCTTCTAGAACGATGTCATGTACTTTTTTAAACTGAGTTGCGCTGGCTAACGATGAGCCACCAAATTTAACCACTTTCATATCTTTATTCCACCTCACACTTTTGTATAAAGATTACATGATTTGGCTAAATTAATCAATATATTTTTTGCTTAATTCGAATATTTTTTCAAAATAACTTCGATTTTCTTATAAGAAACGAATGTGATAATAGAAATAACACCATATTTGAATAGATTGAATGGAACAAGTGATGCAATAACCATTGTAGTGATATCTTTTACAAATGGATTGACTGCAGATACCATACCAACAATCTGCTGCATAGACATACCAAATAGCTTTGCATACATTGGAAACATTACTAAGATATTTGAGAAGATTGCTAGTACACTTGTTGCAACAGTAGCAAGTAACATACC
Source organism: uncultured Catenibacterium sp. (assembly GCA_900540685.1). Classification (GTDB taxonomy): domain Bacteria; phylum Bacillota_I; class Bacilli_A; order Erysipelotrichales; family Coprobacillaceae; genus Catenibacterium. The sequence continues at coordinate 6,324 of UQGS01000044.1, forward strand.
TATTACAGCGCCCTTTTTAGTACGATGGTTTCTATAATATAAGCAAGCTACTCCCATATAACATACACTTAATATAAAGTTAGATGCTTCTCCTACAAACATAGTAGTTGTTGGTTTAAAGAGTAAATTTAATACAATCTTTAAGAATGCGATTAATACACCAGTAACTGGACCAAATACAAATCCACCAATTAATACTGGGAAGTCTGAGAAATCGAATTTAATAAATCCAGGTGCCAGAGGGACATTAAAGTCCAATACCATTAAGATTGCAGCTAATGCACCAAGAAGTGCTGCCATTACTAATTTCTTTGTTTTCATTTTTGCCTCTTTCTATGGCGAAAAAAAATCTCCTATAAATATCTTATAGGAGATTGAAAAAGTCATTTCAAAAAAACGCCATCTTTTTCCATCCGGACTATACCGTCGGTACTGGAATTACACCAGTTCATGCTTTACGCTCGCGGACTTTTACCGCCGATCAGGAATTTCACCTGCCCCAAAGATACAATCAATATTATAGGAGTGTTATGAGAGGTTGTCAACATATAGAAAAAATAAGGGAGTGACCCCTTATTTCTTTCTTCTCTTTATGAATAATATGATACCAGAAGAGAGTACAAGAATAGAACCTATCGTATAGATGAGTGTTGTACCCATACCACCAGTACTAGGTAATAATGACCCATAGTTGTTTAATACTTCTACTTTCTCTACTACTTTATCATCTACCTTTACGACACCCTTACCATCCGTGTCAGATGTTACTATAATCTTGATAGGTGTTTTCATTAAGTTATACCCTTTAGGGGCTTCTATTTCTTTCAGGTAATATGTATCTGCTTGGATTCCATTAATATTGATTTTTCCATCATCATAGGATATTAACGTCACATTTCCCTTCTTGTTGTAATCATAGTTACTTCCTGATTGAATGAATTTCAATGCATTGTCTTCAGTTGGGTTTTGATTTTTAGATAGGATAAACTTAGCCCCAGCAAGTGCTTTATTATACCCAGTATATTTAAAAACAGGGATACGATAAGTAAATGTTTCTGTTTTAGATTCTTCAGTCTTAGAATTATTACCATATGTTAGATAGGATGTATTAACCAAAGGTGTATCAATAGGTGCATCATTTTTCACTGCAGCCAAATACTTAATATAGATCTGTGTTAACTTACCTGAATCAATATCTGCTTGATACTTCTTATAAAATGAGTCAGTAAAGGTTACATGGAAATTACAGCCATCACCTGTTTCTGTAGTTGAATTATAGTCTTCAAATTTCTTTAAACTCTTACGTTTTAAGCTTTCATTTTTTTCATTACTATAATAGGCAATACCATCTTTAAGTACTGAATTATATGTTAAATTTCTATCCATATAGTCATGTAAGACATAGTTTGTGACATGTGGCTTGACATTAATAATCGTTTCAAAAAATACATTATCTCCACGATTCATTGAATTTCTTTTTTTATTATTACTTATAGTTCCACCATTCGCAACAAGCTTACTAACACTTGGAGACGCATGTTTATCTCTTATTTCTACTTCCGGCCTTGTTGTATCAATACTGCAAGCTGTCCCTGCACTGGTTTCTACTACATAATATCCAAGTGGTAAATGATCAAATACAACTTTCGCATTTGTCTCATTAGATGCTTGAGCAGATGCAGTTGGTGAAATCTTATTATTCTTCGCATACTCTATCGCAAGAAGGCCAAAATTACGTGCACCTATTTCATTATTCTGATCATCTCTAAAAGAGACATATCCATCATTATTTGTTTTTATATACTTTCTTGCACCATTGGTGTTAATGAATCCATCCCAGGCATCACCATTTCTTTTATATGAATAAGTCCCTTTGTCTTTATCATAGCTTTCAAGTGTTAGGATCTTATAAATATTATATGTTTCTCCTGCTTTCGCATTAGTAACAGTTACTTTTCCTATGTTTTGTGCTGATGTTTCTACTGCACCAACATAACTTGTCATTGAAATAACCATCATGAATATACACATAATGGCTACAACTTTCCTTATTAACTTCCCCATCTTTTAATCCCTTTATGTTCTTCATATGATTTTTTAATTATTAATACCATAAATATATAATCATAACTCCCTATTAGATCTATACATTATGAGTAATTCGCGACATTAATATAACGCTTTTTATTGGATATTTCAATAAAAAGCCTTCTGTTTCAAAAAGAGTAACACTGTTACATCACAACAACTATAGAACTTCACTTTTTTACCTTTAAAAACAATAATATATTCGATATAATGGAAGAGAATTAAAAAAGGTGGGTACAATATGTCAGATAAACAAAATAGCACGCTTGAAGAAGAAAGAGAACCTCTTTCTAAGGGCTGGATTTTCGCAGGTATTGTTCTTTTTCCACTGATTCCTTTTGTGCTGATATATTTTAATAAACATATAAAGAAGAAAATGAAGATGATTTTAGCTGTTGTATATTTCTTTTTCTTATTTGGTGTTTATCAATATGCATGTGTAGCACAGGGTCCAGTGTTAAGTAGTGTGATTATTCCTGATCAGTATGTCACAGTGAAGCAGGGAGAAACATACCAGATTCATTACAAAACTGATCCTCAGAAAGTGAAAGTAGAATATACACATTATTCATCTCAGTATGCCAATGTGGCAAGTGTTGACCAGAATGGTTTAGTGACAACTATTACTCCTGGTAAGACACGTATTACTTTGACTGCAGGAGATAATCATCATACTTATAAGAAGAAATATCTTACAATCCATGTGATTGAATAGAGCGTGTTTACGCTCTTTTTTTGTTAGGGGGAAGGATTATGAGAAATAAAGATGTATATATCATTACATGTGCGAAATGCGATAAAGAGAATAGAAATGAAGGTTATAGCTGTGTAGGACCTGACCAAAGAGAAAGTATTATCGATGATTCTATTATGACTTATACTTGTCCACATTGTGGAGAGAAAACTTTCTTAAAGCATCCTTTGACTTATATAGATCCAGTTCATCACTTTATTGTGATGTATGGACAGGACAAAGAACAGTTCTTTCATGGTGTAGAACAGTTACGTACGACTCCTATTTATCAAGATTATATATTCCGTTATACAGATTCATGGTTAAGTTTCAAAGAGAAGATCATGATTCTAGAGAATAATAGAGATGATCGTTTAATGGAGCTCTATAAGCTTGCATTAAAGAATGAACTCAATGAAGAAGTTCCTTCTTTATTCTTATTTAATAAAGAAGGAGAGAACGAACTCATGATTGCGTTAAGTCCTCAGGATACACGAGCCTATATCTTTAATAGAGACTGGTATGATATTAAGGAAGAAGATCCTCTTGTGAAGAAGATATTAAAGTATGATACAAGCTTAGTGGTAGATAAGAGCTGGCCTGAGAGATTATATGATTATCGTATTAATGTTTCATTATGTGAGGTACAGACTAGGATACAGGTGAGAACATACTTAATTCCTTCATATGTTCATATAGATGTAGGAGATCCTGTTTATGTATACGAGAATGGAGAAAGAGTATTAGGGCATGTTATGACAAAGAATATCAAGAATGCTGCGGATGTCCCTGATCATCTTCATTTTATTGAAAAAGCACTTCCTATAGAAACAGAATATGATGAATATATCAAACAGGAATATAGAGAACTGTTCCCTATTAGGGAACAGAAAATAGAATCATTTCTAGATGTTTTAAATGATTTACGTTTCTATTATTATATAGAGGAAATAGATGAGAATGCCTCTAACTATACAATGGATATAGATGGATTACGTTTAATGCCTCTTTATATTGATCAAAAGGAAGCGATAGAAAGAAAACCAGAGAACGGTTATGTGTTAGCTGATTTATTAACAGATGTATTAAAGATGACATTTGATAAAATTGATGGATACATTATTAATGAAAATAGATTATTTATATTAGATTCTCATTATATTGATATGTTCCTATCTTTCGCAAAACGTAAGAAAGCCGAGATCAATTGATCTCGGTTTTTAGATGAGTTCTACTTGATGGTCTTTAAATAGTTTAATTTGTGCGTGGTCTAGTTCTTTTTCACATATATAGCCTGTGAAATCATCAAGTGAGGCATAGGCATAATTGCCATCCTGATTGAGTTTTACACTTTCTCCTACCATATAAGACTGCTTACTTGCATTGATGGCAGTCTTTTTAGTGATACCATCATTTGTTTCATATGTTGTGATAACGTTATGGTCTAAGTCAATCCCTACTACACCAATAAATGAAATATCAAAACGATATTTTCTTATAAGGTGATTTGTGAGTGCCCCGACAAATCCATCTCTTGCCTGATTGAAGTCTCCACCTAAGAAGATCAATCTTACTGCACTATTTTGTCTATAAAGCTGCATGATATCAATCATATTTGTCACAATAGTGACAGAAAGATTTTGTTCGAATATAAGCTTTGCGAGTTCTAGGTTGATTGTAGATATATCCAAGAAGATTACATAACCCTTCTCTATAACATCAAGCGCTTTAGAGGCAATGATTTTCTTTTCTTTACTATAAAGTTCAACACGTTCTGAGACATTGGTATGATGTAAATTAACACGGATATTTACTGCTCCGCCATGTACTCTTTTGAGTTTTCCTGCCTTTTCTAGAATAGTGAGATCTTTACGGATACAATCTTCAGTGACATCAAACATAACAGCAAGTTCCTTGACAAAGACCTGTCCTTCAATATTTAATTTTGTGATGATTTGTTGGTGGCGTTTTTTCTGAGACATTCTATGCTCCTTTAAAATGATTTTTACCTGTCACCTGTTTCAATGTAATCTTATAGACATGGCATGTGTCTATATAATCCTTATTATAAGGATATGTTTCATAACCACAATGTGTTAAGATTGCTTCCATTGCTTCATTATAAGATTCATGAGGAACAGGTTCTATAATACCTTTACCTATAATAGATGAATAAGAATTAGAGACTGTTTTATCTGGTTTACAGAAATATTCATATAATGTTTCTGCCTGTACACCTACATGAGGATTTTCTTTGATGAGGTGAGTCATCTTTCCTTCTCTTGGTGTATAAATATAAAGCACAATCTTTTCTTCATCATCTCCGATACCAAAGTTCATTGGGACTATATAGGGATACTCCCCGTCCTGAAATGCGATATGTAATGTATCAAAATGATGAAGCATCTCCCTTAATTGATTTAAATCTTCTACTGTTTCTGCCATTTCTCTCTCCCCTTTTGTATCTATTTTAACACATTAGATGAAAGAAAAACTGTAAGCGGTTAAAAATATTCCAAAATAATATAAGAAAATACTGATTATTCCTAAGAATTGGACATTGTTTTTCTTAAAGAGAACAAGAAGTATATCTGATATAAGATAGAAAATAAACCCTACTGCCATCATCTTGAAATTAAGGGTATTAAGACTTATAGCTGTAAGAATACTTTTTGTAGTCAGCCAGACAAGCGCAAAAATAGAGCTAGTAAGTTCTGTTTTGTAGGTTGAAAGATCAATAATCTTAAAATATGTAAGTATTTCTAGAAGTATCATAGCACATACAGGAACGATTAATTCTATATATGTGAATGGTTCAAAGTGATAATAGAAGAATAAGAAGGCTATATCACCAATTAAGAAGGCATTAAGACCATATCTAAATAGTTCCTTCTTACATAAGAGTATATCTCCAATCATATAACCTAGTAGTGCTGGGAGAATAAGAAGAAATAGTTTTGTCTGATGAGAAAAATAGGCAGTAAGGATAAAACCTAATGAACATAATCCTTTGGTATAAATATGATAACGTGTACGCCATGTACAGATCATTATAAGAAATAATAAAATATATAATACAATCATAACAATTTCCTTTCTAAAATAGTCTACCACATTTCAAAGATGTGTGCTATAGTTGTGCACAAAGGGGGAAAAGACACATGATCAAATTAATTGCGACAGATATGGATGGAACATTCCTAGATAATAAGAAGCAGTTTGATAAGTCTTTTATTGATTTATTTTTTGAGATGAAGGAACAGGGTGTACTGTTTGTAGCTGCAAGTGGGAACCAGTATGCAAGACTTTATCAGAAGTTCTTACCTATGAGTGAGGATATGTATTTTATCGCAGATGGAGGCAGTTATATTGCGAAGGGACCAAATACATTAGAAGTGTTTGATATGGACCGTAAGAAAGCATTTCTTGCGATAGAGAGAGTCAAACAACATTATCCTGATTTTAAGATTGTAGTAGCGGGTGAAAAGTATGCGTATGCAAGAAAGAAAGATCATCTTACTAAAGAACTCACTACTTATTATTGTTCAAATAAGTTGATTGATGATTTTGATGAAATTGATGAACCTATTACTAAGGTTGCCATCCTTGACCCTCAAGGTGATATTAAGAAGAATGCAGGAGATATTACACGTATCTTACCTAGTGGGTTACAGATTATTACATCTGGTAATGAATGGATGGATATTCAAAGAGATGGTGTAAATAAGGGTCTTGGTATGCGTTATATCCAGGAACATGAACATATTTCTAGAGATGAATGTCTGGCTTTTGGTGATCAGATGAATGATTATGCTTTATTAGAGTCTGTTAAGTATGGTTTTGCGATGGAAAATGCGGTGGATGAAATCAAGAAGCTGGCTTATGGTATTACTGATTCTAATGAAGATCAGGGATGCTTAAAAATTATTAAAAAGGCTCTTAGAAAAAATAAAGAACAGGCCGCTAATGACCTGCTTTAAAATAGAAATCACAATAATTTTGGATATCAAAGGTAGAGAAGTATTTCTCTTCTAATGGTATCCATTTTTTTGTGAACATATTAAGAGATTCTTTCCCGTTTCTTTCTTCTATACGTTTAAGTCTAAGTGTTTCATCTATATCTACAAATATAGTTATATCATACGTATCAATAAGTTCAGGATGGCATGAATAAGAACCTTCTATAATATTAATAGGTTTATAAGGATACAGAGTACCTTCACTTATAGACATTGAGGAACAATCAAATGGACGATAAAGAACATCCTGATGATTTAAAAGAGGTTCTAATACTTCTTTCTTAAACCTTTCTCTATCTACATTACCCCCTGGCTCATTATATCTTTCTTGTGTACGCTGACACGCCTGAAGATAGAAATCATCCATATGAAATATATGACAATCCAGATATGCCTTAAGCTTATTCGCAAGGGTAGTTTTACCACTTCCACATCTTCCATCTATCGCAATAGTAACATGTCCGTTCTGTTTATATATCTTATGAATCACTTCTAATAGTTCTTTTTCTTTATAAGGGAGATATTTAAGTCCTTCTACTAGATAATGAGCCTGTAAGAGTTCTACTTTTATATCTTTTGTAGAGACTTCTTGAAGTGTTCTATCCCCTTCTACTGCTTTTCTTAATATAGTGATATGAGGATAGAAAGGTTTATCATCAAAAGGAATATCATGTGCCTTTAATACATTTCTTAATGTAGTGACATATTTCTCTAATACAGGATTGTCTTTGATCCCTATCCAGTAGATCTTCTTGAAATGACCAATACGGTTCAAAGTGATGGTGATTTCAGGAAGAAGAATAGATTGTATGATTTCCATAATCTCATCCTGTCTATTGGTTTCACCAAAGAAGGCTAAGGTCATATGGAGGTTATCTGGATCATAATACTTACCTTCTATATTTTCTTCCTTTAAAGAATCCATAATATGAACAATTTCTTCTTTAAAAGAAGAATTGAATGTAAGAGCGATAAATTGTCTCATAAAATCATCCTTTCTATGATATAATAAACAAGCTATGTGCATGTAGCTCAATTGGATAGAGTATCAGACTCCGGCTCTGAAGACTGCAGGTTCAAGTCCTGTCATGCACGTCAAATATAGAAAAGAGGCAGCGAAAGCTGCCTTTTATTGTACGCTATGTCTGATTCTTTCTATATGTATCGCAAGATAACCTATTTCTTCATCTGATATCTTTTCAAGAATCAGCTTTTCTATATAATCTGCTACACGGCATGCCACTGCATAGCTTTCTGGGAACTTTTCTTTTGTATAGTCAGTCATAGAAACCTGTACATCTTCTTTACGGCTTAAACGTACCATCAAGAACTTGATGTGATTGACTAAACGAATATACGCAACAGAGTCTTCATCAATCACTATATTGAATGTTTCTTCTACATAAGTGACTGTCTGATGAATAATACTGGCAACCTGTAATGAACGTGCAGGTGGCTGAGAACTCAAAGCTGCATGAATATGAAGAGAAATATAACCAATCTCATCATCTGTGATTTCATAACCTAATCGTCTCTTGATAATCTTTCTTGCTTTTTTAGCCACTTCATACTCATCTGCAAATAATAATCGTATATCACTAGTCAAAGGGTTAGAAATGACCATATCATTCTTAATACGATCAATAGAGAATGCGATATGATCTGCAAGAGGTAGAAGAATCTTAGTATCAATGTCTCCAAATTCTTTTTCTGCATAACGGATAATTTCATTGGCTATTTCTAAAAAGATAGGATCAACGCCCTGTAAGACATTCTTACCTGTATTCTTCTCTAAACTATAGCACTTGATATTCTTTCCTGGATTTTCAATCACATCTCCAGCTTTTCTTTCAAAGCCGATTCCCTTACCGAGTAATATGACTTCTTTATTGAGTTCATCTTTGGCGACAACTCCATTATTGTTTAGCGTTCCAATGACTTCATAACGCTGTTTCTTCACTTTATTCTCCTTCATGTAATATCTGTTTTATTTCTGATACAATAATGACAACATGTGGACCATAAGTAATCTGAATACCTTCTCCACGTAAATATATACCTGCAGCACCTGTTGCCTTTAAAGCTTCCTCATCGACGAGCGTCGGATCTTTTAGGGTTGCACGCAGACGTGTTGTACATGTATCAACATCTAATATATTAGGAATACCTCCTAATGCTTCTACAATAGCATGAGACACAGAACTATCTACGTCAAGACTTTTCTTTATTGAATAGTCTTTTTTTGTATGTAGCTGTGTATCTTCTCCTCTACCGATTGTTTTAAAATCATAACGCTTGATGACATACTTAAAGATTGTGTAATAGAGTAAGAAATAAATAAAACCAATAATAGGGACAAAGACCCAGTTTGTTTTACTATTTCCTTGTAGTATACCAAGCAAGAAGAAATCAATCGCTCCTGCACTAAAAGTAACACCAATCGAAATATTTAAAGCCTGAGCCACAGCATATGTACTTCCTGCCAGGATGGCATGAATCAAAAAGAGCGGTGGTGCTTGAAATAAGAATGTGAATTCAATTGGTTCAGTAATACCCGTTAATATAGAAGTCAGTGAGGCAGAAAGTAGTAAACCTCCTGTTTTTTTACGTTGACTTGGTCTTGCACAATGATACATTGCAAGAGCTGCACCAGGCAGGCCAAACATCATAAAGATATATTCTCCTGAGAAGAAGCGAGTGGCTTCTACACTAAAATGTTTTACATGAGGTGAAGCAAGCTGAGCAAAGAAGATATTCTGAGCTCCCTGAATCAGATGTCCATCTACTACCATACTGCCACCAAGTCCTGTTTGCCAGAATGGAAGATAGAACACATGATGTAATCCAAAAGGAATCAACATACGCTTTACAAATCCAAATAAGAATGTACCTGCATAACCGCTGTCTCTTACAAATACGCCTAAGTAATAGATGGCTTCCTGAACTGGTGGCCATATATAATAGAACAAGATACCTACAAAGAGGAATGCCACAGAACTGATGACTGGCACAAAACGTGTACCTGCAAAGAATGACAAGAAATCAGGTAATCGTGTCATATAGAACTTATTATGAAGATAAGCGACCCCAAGTCCTACAACCATACCTCCAAAGACACCTATATCCAAAGATTGTATTCCACAAAATATATTGATCGTACCAAGTCTGACAAAATCAGCCACCTTGCCATCCACTATAAAACCATTAATAGTAAGTAAGGCATTAATAGAAGCATGCATAATAAGAAAGGCAACCAGTGCAGAGAAAGCTGCAGTGGCTTTTTCATGTTTTGCCATACCCATCGCAATACCTACCGCAAATAAAGCAGGCAGGTTATCAAAGATGATATTACCCGCGTTACTCATGATAGTGAATAATACATAGAATGGCGTTCCCTTTCCTAATATAAATTGAAGATGGTAAGCCTGAATCATTGTTTCATTTGTAAGTGACTGTCCTATACCCATCAATAACCCTGCCACAGGTAATACGGCTATAGGAATCATAAAGCTTTGTCCTACACGCTGTAATTTACTAAATAGCTTACTAAACATGATTCTACCTCCTTCTTATTGTATTATTTATTTTACCATTATATAGTTTGAAAATCTAATCATTTTATTCAAACAGTTTTTTAGTTTTTCTTACAAAACAGGCCAATTTGTATAATTCTTAAGTTATTTTTAAATATTTCTTAATCCATTTTTATACGTTAAACACTACATATTTTGATACTTCTTAAAAATTTCTTAAGATTTTTCTTTATTTTTTAATATGAGGTGTTATAATAGAGCCTGTCGAAAGACAAAAGGAGAGAGAAAAATGGATAAGAAAACAAAAGAAATCATGAGTTTCGTATCTAATAGAGTAAGAACTCAGAAGACAATGTTCATTCCTGTGTTTGCTATTTCCGCTTTCGCAATCGTGGGTTATACAGCTGCTGATAGAACAGCACCTGTTGTACATTCAAATACAATTGAAGTTCCTTATGGAACTGTCTTAAAAGCAAGTGATTTTGCTATCTCTGATAACAGAGATAATACTGATACATTAAAAACTAAGATTCATTCTGAGTCTTATGAAAAGAACCAGTTAGGCACTTATACTGTTAACGTAACAGTAAAGGATGCCTTCAATAATGAAACAACTAAGACTGTTAATGTTAAGGTTGTGGATAATGAAGCGCCAGTTCTTGAATCTAAGACTGATGATGGATTTGTCATCAATGTTGAAGCCAATGGCAGCAATGATTTAAAGGAATACATCAAAGCAACTGATAATGTTGATGGTGATGTAACAGACTTTATTAATTTTGATAAAGAATTAGATACAACTCAGTTAGGTGAACAGGTAATCAATGCATCTGTTGAAGATAACATGGGTAATATCGCTACTAAGACATTTACATTTAATGTAGGTGATACAGTAGCACCAGAAATGAACTTAAAGAATGGTAACTTCGTAGTTAACTATGGTGATAACTTTGATATCAACAACTATGTTGAAGCAAAGGATAACTATGATATGAATCCAGTTTTATCTGTAGAAGGTGAAGTGGATACTAAAAAGTTAGATGGTACTCAGTCTATTAAGGTGACTGCAACTGATGCAACTGGTAATAAGACTGAAAATACTTATGATGTCACTGTTGCTGATATTGCAGCTCCTGCAATTACATTAAAGTCTACTGATATTAATGTAAAGAATGGTGATTCATTTGATGCTAAGTCTAATATTGCATCTGCTATCGATAATCTTGATGGTGATGTAACAAGCAAGGTAAATGTAAGTGGTTCTGTAAATACTTCTAAAGCTGGAAGCTATACAGTTAACTATACAGTGACTGATAATGCTGGTAATACAGCAAACACAAGTGCTAAAGTTACTGTAGGTGCTGCTCCATCTAGAGGTGGATATAATGCAGGTGGTACAAGTGTTAAGGGTGGACATAGTGGTATTGTTGGAACTGGTTTATCTAAAGTAGGTACTGCTTATGTATTTGGTGCTTCTGGACCAACAGCATTTGACTGTTCTGGATTCACTTCATGGGTATATGGACAGAATGGTAAATCATTACCAAGAACTGCTTCTGCTCAGTATAGCGGAACTACAAGAGTATCTAAGGAAGGCTTAAGTGCTGGTGACTTAGTATTCTTCGCAGGAACTTATAAGTCAGGTATCTCACATGTAGGTATCTATATCGGTAATGGACAGTTTGTTCATGCTGCTAACTCAAGTACTGGTGTTACAGTATCTTCATTAAATAGCGGTTATTATGCATCTCATTATGCAGGTGCTGGTAGATAAGAAGATCAAAAGATCTTCTTTTTTTATAAGGAGATTATATGAAGAAAGTATTAAAGGTGATTCTAGGAATCGTATTAAGTATAGTATTAGTCATTGGTTTACTTTATGGTCTTTTTATCTACATGATTAAATATCATGTAGAGACAGTAGCTAGAGAATCTTATTATGAATATGAAGTCGTGATACAGTCTGTAGGTGCTCCCCTATTCTTTAGTAGTGCGGATGGTCGTTTACTTCTTAAAAAGAATGATACGATAATCAATAAGATGGACTTTACATTATCAGATGATGGTGGAAGTATTCGAGAAGAAGTATGGAGTGTAAGCTGGTATAAGGATCATGTAGGTGTTGTAATTCAAGGAACTGAACAGGATGATACTCTTTATAATCTTTATTATAATGGTAAGACAAATAGTTCTGTTGTGAATGGTCAGGATGAAATAACAAC
>UQGS01000045.1 GCA_900540685.1 uncultured Catenibacterium sp.
ATTCTAGCAGCTTTACCAGATAATCCACGTAAGTAATGTAATTTAGCTCTACGTACTTTACCAACCTTAGCTACTTCGATATGATCGATGATTGGAGAGTTTACTGGGAATACTCTTTCAACACCTACACCGTAAGAAATCTTTCTAACAGTGAAAGTTTCACCAATACCATAACCCTTTTTAGCAATACAAACACCTTCGAACATCTGAAGACGAGTCTTATTACCTTCCTGGATCTTTACGAATACTTTTAAAGTGTCACCAGCTTTGAACTGAGGTACATCAGTCTTGATCTGGCTCTTAGTAATTTCATTTACTAACTGCATGTTCATTATAACATTTCCTCCTACACAAATTTAGTCTTGGAAGCTCATTCGTATATATTACCAGCGGAACTTCTGTGTCTTACGACTTGCCTATTATAGCACTGTCTTTTTTATAAATCAATTACTTTTTTAATTCTTTTAGAATTTCTAATTCTTCTTCTGTAAATGCACGTTTTTCTAATAAATCAGGACGTTTGATCATAGTTTTACGTAATGATTCCTTTAAACGCCATTTACGGATATTTTCATGATGACCACTTAAAAGGACATCAGGAACTTTACTGCCTTCATATTCATAAGGTCTTGTATATTGTGGATATTCTAATAGTCCATTAGAAAATGAATCATCTTCATGACTTGCCTGTGTGATGACACCATGAAGCAAACGGATGATACTATCCATCACTACCATAGCACCTAGTTCTCCACCTGTAAGTACATAATCACCAATAGAAAGTTCTACATCCACATAATCACGAATACGTTCATCAAAGCCTTCATAATGACCACAGATAATAACAATATGTTTCTGATTCAAAGCCAATTCTTCAGCATAAGCCTGATGATGTGTCATACCCTGAGGACTCATCAAAATAACAAGTGAATCTTTAGTCACAACAGTCTTTAAACAATCTAATAAAGGCTTACACATAAGTACCATGCCCTGTCCACCACCATAAGGTGTATCATCTACACTCTTATGACGATCTGTGGCGAATTCTCTAAAATCATGAATAGTTACTTCTACATGACCGCTATCGATTGCTCTTTTGATAATGGATGTTGTTAGGAATCCTTCAAACATCTCAGGGAATAATGAAAGAACATCAATCTTCATCTAAGAAGCCTCCAATCAATGAGACATCAATACGCTTATGTTCAATATCCTTATTCTTTACAAAAGCATCAATATAAGGAATCATGACCTTCTTGCCATTCACATCTACACCAATAATAGACTGAGCACCCTGATATACATCAGTGACCTTACCAATATAAGTGCCATTATTATAGACTTCACAATCCACAATATCAGAAATATAATGCATTCCTTCAGGTAGTAAAGAAGTATCCTTAGGGGCATAACAAACACATCCCTTATACTTTTCTACCTCATTGATATCTGTATAGCCTTTAAAGGCAATCATATCAAAGCCTTTATGAACATAATGCTTACTGATTTCAAAATCAAGATATTCTCTTGGTGTTTTGACAAGAATATGGCTGCCAGGGGCAAAGCGCTGTTCTCCAAAATCAGTTGAAGAGGCAATCTTTAAATCACCCTTGATTCCAAATGTATTAATGATTTTACCAATTTCTACAAGTTCCATTTGTACCTCCAAAAAAAAGGAAGTGTACACTTCCTTTATTCCTCACCATATGATTCAAATTTGATATCTAATCTCTTATGCATACCACGTGTACATACAGACATAAGCTGTCTGATAGAATTAGCCATAACACCTTTTCTACCAATTAACTTAGAAATATCATCATGTGATGCATAAACATATAGAACAATCGCATTATCATCTAATGAAGGCATTTCTCTAACCTCTAACTTATCACGATCATTGACAAGTTCAAGACAGATGTCCTGTAATGCCTTAACGTAATCCATAATTATTTAGCCTTCTTAGATTCAGCAAATTCTTTGATTACGCCTTCTTTAGAAAGGATGTTCTTAACTGTGTCAGAAGGCTGAGCACCGTTACCTAACCACTTTAAGATTTCTTCTTTCTTTAAAGAAACCTTAGCTGGGTTCTGTCTTGGATCATAAGTTCCTAACTGTTCAATGAAACGACCATCTCTTGGCATTCTTGAATCAGCTGCAACAATTCTATAAAATGGTGACTTCTTAGCACCCATTCTCTTTAATCTTAATTTAACTGCCATTGTATTTTCCTCCGATTAATTTAATTTGCCTACTTATAATACCATATTCAAATGAGGTGTCAAGTATTTTTACTTGACACTTTTACTTTTTTTGAAGGTCATAATGACTTTAAAGAGATCACCATCTATTTGTATATCAAATGTACCACCCTGAGCAACAACAAAGCTTTTCGCAATCGCGAGTCCTAGACCACTTCCTGTTTCATGACGGGATTTATCTCCTCTCACAAAACGTTCCTGGATTTCTTCGCTAGAGAAGTTCATTTCTACTTCACTCATATTCTTGAATATGACTGAAACATAGTCCTCTTCCTCATGAATATCAATATAAGCACGACTATGTGGCATCGCATACTTTCCAATATTAGTGAGTAAGTTTTCAAAGACACGATATGTCTTATCTCCATCTAGATGAACAACGACATCTTCAACATTCTTAATGACCTGGATGTCTTTAGATTCTAGTACTTCAATACATTCAGCCAAGGATTGATCGACTAATGCCTGTAATCTTAAATCAATAGGATGAAGGTCGATATTACCACTAGAAGCTTTAGAGACATCAAAGAGATCCTGAATGAGGTTAGAAAGTCTATTTGTATATCTTTCTAACTGGTTTAAATATTCAGCTCTTGTTGCTTCATCACTTTGTGTATTCTTTAATAGAATGACATAGTTCTTAATACATGTAAGAGGTGTTTTTAAATCATGAGAGACATTAGTGATAAGTTCTGTCTTCATATTCTGTGATTTTGTTTCTTCTTTTACTGCCGCTTCAAAACCAGTTTTTAAGTTATTTAAACGATCACGCATGCTGTTGAAGATACCGAGATCATCTTCTATTTCTGTATCAAAATGACCATGAGAAAGCTGTTCCGTAAAGTTAAGCATATTTTTATAATCATTCTTTACCTTCATTGACTGCTTTCTTATATATAAGAAAGAAATCATGACATAAACAATCGCAAAAATTGTCTTACTTGGTGAAAGAACATATAAAACAATAACCAACAATGCATTGCAGATAGTAAATTTCAAGATATCCTGATTGATATTATCCTTCAAATCAAAATCAGTCACTTTATTACCTAGTTCCTTTGTTTTTGCATAAAGGGCATAAGTACATGTATTATTTCTAAAGTAATCTACTCCATTCTTAAACATATACTTAACAGTAAAGCATAACATTGAGAATAGGAAATAAAAAATAAACATACAGAAAAAATAGAGACAATAACTGATAGTTGTAGAATAGGGTACACTATATTGTGCAAGAATTCTTTGAAGTTCACCCGTAATAACAAGTGCTCCTGTTCCAGCTGATGCACCAATAAAGGCAAAACATGTGAGTCCTATGACAACAAGTACTGTTAATAGTTTCCAATTCTTAATTGTACGATAGGGATTGATCGATTCTTCAACTTCTAATGAATTTAAAAGAATAAAGATAAAAAGGATAAGTCCAAGGATGCACGCAACACCTGCAAGCATCGCTACATCATATTCATCCACAAAACGACTTGTATAATTCGTTATTGGTGTGACATAAGCTGTACAATAATAAGTTAATTCAATATTTGGTGGATTAATAGTGATTTGATCGAGATTAACATAAACATCCTTAACCTTAAGTCTTCCATCCTCCATGAGCTTATAGTTTTCATCTAATTGAATGACTATTTCTGTTTCTTCTAGAATTCTACGCAAATTAAAATCATTGTATTTCTGATCTTTTGCGATAATACTTGTTTTCTTATATATAACAGGATAATGGGATTTCTCATTTTTGTAATACTGTTTTGTCTTCGTATTATAAGCCTCATAGTGGAATCCATAATCAGTCTGTTCCATCTCTAAAATAGCAGCAAATATTTTATTGATTGCATCATTGGCCGCAGCCTGGCCCTTTTCATCTGTGCCATTAAAGCTTAAAGGCGAATAATCAGGGTTCGTCTTACTCTCTAATGCCATAGAAAGAAGCTGTATCCTATATGGATCAATACCATTGATTACTTTTTTCTTATAGCTTTCCTGTTGTTTGACTGTGACATAAATCATACAACTCGGACAGGCAAGTAATAAGGCAATTAAACCAATGATAAATATATGTCTTTTCTTCATTGTCATCACTCCATCTTTTCTATTTTATAACCAACACCCCAGACAGCCTTTAAGTATTCAGGATGTTTAGGATTGGCTTCAATCTTTTCTCTAAGTCTTCTTACATGAACCATGATTGTTTCTGTATTGATGGCTGTTTCTTCCCAGATAGATTCATAGATTTCTTCTGCAGAATACACCTTACCTGGATAACTCATTAATAGTTCAAGAATCTGGAATTCTTTCTTTGTGAGTCTAACAGATTGTCCATTCACAAAAACTTCTTTAGTTGCCTGGTCTAATACTAAACATCCCACGATAAGCTGATTACTAGGCTTCTGTGTATTTCCCTTTAAATTTAAGATCTGTTCATAGCGTCTTAAATTAGAATTGACTCTCGCAATGAGTTCCATAGGTTCAAAAGGTTTTGTGATATAATCATCTGCCCCTAGATTAAGTCCTGTGATCTTATCAATATCTTCTGTCTTAGCTGTTAAGAAGATCACAGGAATATCTGATACTTCACGGAGCTTCATTGTCATAGTAAGTCCATCCATGACAGGCATCATAATATCTACTATAGCTAAATGAATATCATTGTTTTTAAGGGCATCTAGCCCTTCTTTTCCATTCTCTGCTTCAATGACTTCATAATTCTGACTCTTTAAAAAGATCTTAACTGTTTCTCTAATACCTAACTCGTCTTCTACAAGTAATATTGTATGTTTCATTAACTTAACTCCCCTTCTTCATGATCAGCGCGTCAAAGTACTCAAATAAGCGATAATACTGATCATAATAACAGGAAATAATAACGTGAACATAAATGTTTCAAACATATGTATCCCTCCTTCGCTTATAAGTATAGTGACTAAAAATAAAAAGATTCGTGATGAAATTCTTAAATAATTCTAAAGAAAAAACCTCCGAGGAGGTTTTATTTCTTCTTTTTCTTATGTCTTGTCTTTTTACGATAAGGATTGAACTGCTGTTGATTCTTCATTGGTCTTTGTGTTGGCATACCAGTTGTAGGATCAAAGTTACCTAACTGTTTCATGACCTTACGTGACTGTTCAAACTGTTTTAATAGCTTATTAACTTCAGTGACAGGCTGACCACAACCTTTTGCGATTCTTTCTTTACGTGATGAATTAATCATATCAGGATTAGCACGTTCTGCTTTAGTCATAGAATAGATGATTGATTCAGTCATCTTCATCTTAGCAGCGGCATCATCATCATTTAAATTAGGAATCTTAGGCATTCCTGGAATCATCTTTAATAAACCAGATAAAGGACCCATCTTCTGAAGTTTCTTCATCTGATCAAGCATATCATCTAAACCAAAAGTACCGGCTTTCATCTTATTGAAAGCTTTCATACTTTCTTTTTCATCATAGACATCCTGTACTTTTTCTACAAGGGAAACAACATCCCCCATACCAAGGATACGGTCTGCCATACGGTCAGGATAGAAATAATCGATTTCATCTAATTTTTCACCTGTACCGATATATTTAATAGGGACATGAGTGACATGTCTAATAGAGAGGGCACCCCCACCACGAGCGTCACCATCTAATTTAGTTAAAACTGCACCAGTGATTCCTAGTCTTTCATTGAATGTTGAAGCAACATTAACGATTTCCTGACCAGCTAATGAGTCAACAACTAATAAGATTTCATCAGGATGGGCAATTTCTTTAACGTTAGCAAGCTCCTGCATCAACTTTTCATCGATCTGTAAACGACCAGCGGTATCGATGATCACTACGTCATTATGATCAGCATGTGCCTGAGCTAAAGCTTCAGTAACGATTGTTTCTACAGGTGTATCAGTTCCTTTAGAGAATACTGGAATATTAAGCTGTGCACCTAATGTCTTTAACTGATCAATGGCAGCAGGACGATAAATATCGCCAGCCACTAATAAAGGTTTCTTACCTTGTTTTTCAGTAATTAATTTAGCAATTTTACCAGCAGTTGTAGTTTTACCTGAACCCTGTAAACCAACCATCATGATGATTGTAGGATCTTTAGAGTAGTCTACAGTCACCATTTCTGTACCAAGTAATGATACTAATTCATCATGAACAATCTTAACAAGAACCTGTCCTGGTTTTAATGAACCAATAACGTTCTGACCGATTGCTTTTTCTTTTGTATTTGCGATAAACTCTTTAACAACCTGATAGTTAACATCGGCTTCAAGTAAAGCCAAGCGGATTTCACGAAGCATCTCCTCCATGTTTGCTTCAGTAAGAGTCGCTTGTCCTGTGACCTTTTTTAATGTCTCTTGGAGTCTATCTGATAAAGATTCAAAAGCCATAATTTCCTCCCTAAATATTCTTCAGCATTTCAAGATATTCATCAATATCTTCATGCTTCTTATTCTTTTCTTCTTCAATCTTATTAATTAAATCAAGTCTCTTGCGATGATTTTCAAGGATATGTAATTTAGATTCATACTTCTCTAAACTCATCACAGAACGCTTGATATTATCAAAAACAGCATTCTTAGAGACACTTAAGTCTTCCGCTATTTCTGATAGAGACAGATCTTCCTCATAATAAAGAGAAAGATACTGTTTCTGTTTATCTGTCAGCAATTCTCTATAACAATCCATCAAGAGGATGACTTGTTCTTTCTTTTTTAACTCTTCATCCATCATCTTACTCCATTAGATCATTACATAAACCATAAATATACTGTTCAAGATCAAATTCCTGTAAGTCATCAATCTTTTCACCAAGTCCAATAAACTTAACAGGGATATTCAGCATATCCTTAATAGAAAGAATAATACCACCCTTAGCAGTACCATCCATCTTAGTAAGGACAATACCTGTAATATCTGTAATCTTAGAGAATTCTACAGCCTGTGAAATACCATTTTGACCAGTTGTTGCATCTACTACAAGTAATGTTTCCTGAGGTCCTTCTGGTACAACTCTCTTGATGATACGATTCATCTTTTCAAGTTCCTTCATTAAGTTTACTTTGTTCTGTAAACGTCCTGCAGTATCACAGATGAGTACATCATAACCGCCCTCTTTTGCCTGTTCAAGGGCATCAAAGATAACTGAAGAAGGATCTCCTCCTTCTCTACCCTTGACGCAAGGAATATTTAAACGGTTTGCCCACTCAGCGAGCTGTTCAATCGCACCAGCTCTAAATGTATCACCAGCAGCCACCATAACCTTCTTGCCTTCTTCATGCATGATTTTATTGGCAAGTTTAGCGATAGTAGTTGTTTTACCTGCTCCATTAACACCAACCATTAAGATGACTGTTAAATCATTGTCTGCATAGTTGATCTTAGTTGTCATATATGAATCATTAGCATAGATGACAAACATCTTATCAACAATAATATCATTAATCGCATGAGGATCCTTGATATTTTCAAGACGTACTTCCTTCTTGATTTCATCCACAATCTTCATAACCATGTTGACACCGACATCACTCATGATCAGGATATTTTCTAACTCATCAAAATACTCATCGTTGATTTCACGATATCTTGCGGCTAACGCATTGATCTTAGATGAGAAAGAAGCAGATGATTTATCAAGACCAGCAACATACTTCTCATTCTGCT
This sequence comes from uncultured Catenibacterium sp., assembly GCA_900540685.1. GTDB lineage: Bacteria > Bacillota_I > Bacilli_A > Erysipelotrichales > Coprobacillaceae > Catenibacterium. The sequence continues at coordinate 7,928 of UQGS01000045.1, forward strand.
TTGTAGATTTACCTACAAATGTTTCTTTAATCTTTTGAAAAAATCCCATAATGCATCCTCCTAACTGCTTGCATATTCAGTGGCATCCTTAAGCTTAACACTGACAAGCTTAGTGACACCTTTTTCCTGCATTGTAGCCCCATATAATAGGTCACATTCAGCCATAGTTCCTTCACGATGAGTCACGACAATAAATTGTGTCTGATCTGAGAAACTACGTAAATACTTCGCAAAACGCTCTACATTCGCAATATCAAGTGCAGCTTCTACTTCATCGAGAATACATAAAGGAGATGGCTTGACACTGATCATCGCAAATAAACAGCTTAATGCGATTAATGCATTTTCTCCTCCTGAGAAAGAGTGCAGCTTTGCAGCCTTTCCTGGAGGCTGAGCTTCAATATCAATACCTGTTTCTAGAATATTATCTGGATCAGTATATTTAAGTGAAGCATGTCCTCCGCCAAATAAATAACGGAATACATCATTGAATGCCTTATTGATGGCTTCAAATGAAGAGCTGAACTTCTCAACCATAATAGCATCCATATCTTTAATAGCTTTTAATAAGCTATCCTGTGCTTCTAATAATTGTGAACGCTGCGTACTTAATGTTTCATAACGTGTACTTACATCATTGTATTGTTCAATTGATTCCACATTGACATGACCAAGAGATGCAATACGTTGTCTTAAGTCACGTACTTTATCCTTTGCCTTATCAATATCTATAGACATATCCGCTTTTTCCTGTGCATGTTCAAAAGTCATAGCATACGCATCATTAAGTCTTAATAAGTAGTTCTGAATCTCTGTTTCTAAACGAGATTTAATGACTTTCTTATCTGTACTCTGGCTTTCTACGTCTTTTAATGCAGCACGGTGTTCACGTAAACGACGAGACACTTCATCATTTTCATTCACATAACCCATACGGATTGTACGTTTTGCCTGAATTGTTTCTTTTAATTCATCACGACGTCTCTTTGCATCATTCAAACGATCAAGTAATTCATTGTTTTGAGTTCCCTTGATTACTTCATCCAATTCAACACTCTGATGTGTCAAGTTTTCATAATCTGCCTTAGCCACTTCATACTCATTCTTCTTGTTTGTGACAACAAGTTCAAGCTTTGCGAGAGACATCTGCTTCTGCATATAAAGCTGTCCGATTTCTCTTCCTTCATTTTCTAATGTATGAAGATCAGACTTCATCTTGTTGAGGTCTTTTTCCTGTTGATCTAATGCATGAGAGACACGTTCTAATTCTCTTTTAGACATCATGGCGTTATTTGTGTGCTTTACTGCCCCACCTGTCAAAGAACCACCAACATTGATGATATCTCCTTCAAGTGTCACAACACGATAACGATGATAAATAGATTTCGCAATCTCTGTTGCATGATCTAGATAATCAGCCACAATTGTATTACCTAACTGGTTTAATACAACATCACTGATAGACTTATCATAAGTCACAAAATCACTCATCACACCAAGATATCCTAGAGACTGTTCAGCAAGCATCTTTGCTTCATCTCTTAATAATCTTGGCTTCATTGTATCAATGGGTAGGAATGTCGCACGTCCTGCCTTATTCTTTCTCAAGAAATAAATAGCTTCTTTTGCCTGGTCATTTGTACGAGTGACAATAAACTGTGTCGCACCACCTAAAGCAGTCGCAAGTGCTGTTTCATAGGTTTCTTCTGTTTCAATCAGATCTCCTAGTGCACCACAAATACCGGATAAAGAATTCTTCGCACCTAAAATAGTACGTACACCATAACTATAGCCGCTCTTATTCTCAATAATATCAGTTAATCTTGTCTTTTCAGTACGAGAATTATGAATCTCAATATTCTTCTTTTCAATCAAAGAGCGAAGATTAGACTGCTGTTTCTTATTTAAAGCATCTTTTTGAGAAAGATCATTCTTTTCCTTCTTGACATCATTATAACGCTTCACTCTATCGTTATATTCAATGATTGCATCTTGAAGGATAGACTTCATACTTGCTTTCTTTTGTTCTATGTCTTCCTGACTTGTTGTTTCTAATATATGTTTACGATTGGCATCAATTTCAACCTTCTGTGTTTCAAGGCTGCTGACTTCATTCATTGCTTCTAATAGCTTTTCTTGAAGTTCATTGACTTCCTGATCGAGTGCATACATCTTCTTTTCAAGTTCTTCACTCTGCTTTTCATCAAGAATCACAGCACCATCATTGGTAATACGTTCATTTTCTAGGTCTTCTAACTCTTTATTTAAAGTCTTTAATTCTTCAGAAAGAGTACTGATTTCCTTTACAAGTACTGAAACTTCTACTTCCTGAAGTTCTTCTTTGAACTCTAAGTAAGTTTCAGCCTTTTCTTTTTGTCTTTTCAATGGTCCTATCTGTCGTTCTAATTCACTACAGATATCCTGAACACGGTCTAAATTGTCTGTGGTACGTTCAAGCTTTCTGACTGTTTCAATCTTACGTTTCTTATATTTCGCAACACCTGCTGCTTCTTCAAACATCGCGCGTCGATCTTCAGGTTTGCTTTTCACAAACTCATTGATATTATTCTGAGAAATAATAGATAAAGAATCTCTTCCTAGACCTGTATCCATAATTAAATCAGTAATATCCTTTAAACGGCACTGTTCTCTATTTAATAAGAATTCAGAATCACCTGTACGATAAAGACGACGTGTGATTTCAACTTCGGTAGAATTAAAATCAAGGAAATGATCTTCGTTATTAAAGACAAGTGTCACTTCTGCTTCACCCTGTGCTTTACGGTCTTCACTTCCTGAGAAGATGACATCCGTCATTGTTTCCCCACGCATCGCCTTGGCAGACTTTTCTCCTAGTACCCAGCGGATGGCATCAGTAATATTTGATTTACCACATCCATTAGGTCCTACTATTCCAGTAATACCTGGCATGAATTCAACTACACTTTTATCCGCAAAGGACTTAAAACCATGAAGTTCAATTCGTTTTAAATACATGTTATTCCTCTCTAATCTAAAATAACTTTGCCGTCTTCAAAGCCCTTAACGATTGCGAGAGACTGAACTTCATAACCAGCTTCTTCAATTCTATGTCTTCCCTGCTGGAAACCTTTTTCAACGACAATACCAATACCTTCTACTGTCGCACCTGCCTGATGACATAAGTCAATCATACCCATAACAGCTTCACCATTGGCTAAGAAATCATCTACAATTAATACATGATCTTTTGGACTTAAATATTTCTTTGAAATCTGTCCCATATAATCTTTATTCTTAGTATAAGAATGAATTTCTGTTGTATAGAAATCATTGTCGGTAATTGCTGAAGAACCCTTCTTAGTAAATACTACATGACAATTATTGAATTTCTGTGCAACAACAACAGCTAAACCAATACCGCTTGCTTCAATAGTGACAATCTTATTGATTGGTTTATTTTTATATCTTTCATAGAAAGCATCCGCAATCTTATTGAATAATTCTACATCAATCTGATGATTTAAAAAGCTATCTACTCTTAATACATTTTCATTAATTACATATCCGTCTTCTAAAATCTTCTTCTTTAATTCTTCCATCTTCACTAATCCTTTTTCTTTTTTGTAAGTCCTGTAAACATCTCATATGGGATATAAACAGTAAATACAGAACCAACATCTTCTTGTGATTCTACATCTATTTTATAATGATGTAAATCAATAATCCTTTTTACTATCGATAAACCTAGTCCATTTCCTTCAATTGTACGTGATTTATCCTGTCTATAGAATCTTTCAAAGATATGAGAAATCGCATCCTGGCTCATTCCCACACCTGTATCTTCAAATCTCACCTGTAGTTCAGTAGCTGTTCTTCTTACTTCTACTGTCACTACACCATGCTCATTTGTATACTTGATCGCATTACTTAATAAATTGATCCAGACCTGTTCCATACGGCTTTCATCGGCTTCAATAAAGAATTCCTTTTTAGGATGAATAAACTCTATTTCAATATCTTTACTTAAAGCTGCATTATCTTCCATCTCAATAACACGATTGAGCTGTTCAATAAGTGGGAACTCCGTCTTATCTAATGCTGTATCTTCTCCATCTAATAAAGTAAGCTGTAGCATATTCTTAGACAAATGAGATAAACGATTTGAATTGAACAATATAATATCTGCATATTTCTGTCTTTGTTCATCTGTGAGATTCTCATTCTTTAATATTGTCGCAAATCCACTAATAGCTGTCAAAGGTGTCTGGAACTCATGGGACACATCCGATATGAATTGCTGTCTTAAAGCTTCCTGTTTTGTTAGTCTGACTGCCATCTGATTGAAGGATGCATACAATAAAGATATTTCATCCTTCCCTTCATAATTGACACGCACCTTATAATTCCCTTTAGCGAGCTCATCAGTAACCTTTGTGAGACGAGAAATTGGTTTCACAATAATATCTGCAACAATCAGGAAGACAATACTTCCTGTCATCATAAAGATGATAGCTGCACTTGTGTATGACTTCATAAAAATATCTTTGGTAGAAGAAAAATCCTTCTGAACAGTCACTACATAAATATGATTATCAATCTTAAATGATTTCGCATATTGTGAAATAATCCCTTCACTACGTAATGACTTCTCATTTGAAGTCGCAAGTGTCTTTAATTCATCATCTGTAAGTTTAAGTTTCTTATTAACACGTCCATAGCTTCTTGTCTGTCCATCACATGTGACAGTGAAAGACATTTCTGATGTTTCTGAATAATCAGATAGAATCTTATCCTGATCTTTTGCATCAATCAACTTGATCATATCTGCAATATGCTCAGAAGAATGTTCTAACTCCTCTAAAGCAAGTTGATCAGCATCTCGATTATATGATCTTATGGTAAAGAAGCAACAGATAGAGAAGCTTAATAAAGATGTTAATAAAAAGCCAATTACAAGTTTACTATAAATAGACTTCATTACTCAACCTCTATTTTATAACCTAAGCCACGTACTGTCACAACCTTGAATCCTGGAAGATGACCAAGATTCTCACGAATACGTTTAATGTGAACATCTACTGTACGGTCAAACCCGTCATAATCCATTCCCCAGATTTTTTCAATAAGCTGTTCTCTTGTAAAAATCTGATTTGGGTTCTTAGCCAATTCAAAAGCCAATTCAAACTGCTTTAATGGAAGATGAATCACTTGTTCTTGATAACGTACTTCATATTTATCACCATCAAAAATCACATCACCAATCTTCACTACATTTGAAGAATTAATACTATAACGTTTTAAGATTGTTTTAACACGGGCCATTAATTCATCAGGATCAAAAGGTTTTGTGACATAGTCATCAATACCTAAAGAGAATCCTCTTAATTTATCCTTTGACTGAGATTTGGCTGTCAACATAATAACTGGGAATTCACGATATTGTCTCATCTGTTCAACAAGCTCAAAGCCATCCATTCCTGGCATCATGATATCTACAACAGCTAAGTCAATATATTGGTTTTCCACTATATCGAGTGCTTCTTCTGCATTAGCCGCTTCAATTGTATCAAAACCTGCTTTATCAAGATAGAAACGCACAAGTTCTCTAATATGCATTTCATCATCTACAACCATGATTTTAGATTTCATCTTATTTCACCTCATTTATCCTCATTATATCATACTTATTGCATCATGAAGAGATGAAAGTAAGTCCTCAAGCTGATCAAGGCTCGCAAGCGTTGCACCTGATGCAAGGGCATGTCCTCCCCCACCAAACTTAGCAGCGACTTCATTAATAATCGCATTTCTAGAACGAATAGAGACACGATAGACATTGTCCTTGGTATTTTCAGTAATCGCACACCAAACTTCAAATTCCTTGACATTGGCTAGTGTATTGACATAGCTAGAGCCTTCTTCACGATTAATACCTAATTCTTTAAGGTCTTCATCCTTCAATATATAGTAAGCCACTTTACCATCGACTTTATAATTGTTCAAGATAAACTGTGTGACTTTTAAATCTTTTTCTTCTCTTAAATACATTGTTTGATAGATTTCTTCAATATTAATGCCTGATTCTAATAAATAGGATGCCGCCTTGAATGTACGAGCATCTGTAGAACGATACATAAAACGATTTGTATCACCAATAATACCCATATATAATGCACGTGCACCTTGTTCATTTAAAGAATAAGTATCCTTCACTTCTTCTAATAATAAAGAGACAATCTGAGAAGCACTTGATGCAGTGGCATCTTCAATATTTATATCACCATAAGAATCAACAACGATATGATGATCAATCTTAATGATCTTGTCACATACAGAAATATCACCATCAATACGTTCTCGATTGGCTGTATCAATCACAATGCCAAGAGTAGGAAGTTCTTTTTCTTCGTCTATATGAGCATTGAACTTCTCCCATAAAACATTCTCAAAGCTTCCTTTTAACACAACATTCATTTCTGGGAAGTTTTCTTTTAAGAAATAATACATACCTACAGTAGAACCAAAAGCGTCATAATCAGGATTGATATGACGATATAAAAATACTTGTTTATATTGTTTTAATAAATTAATTATTTTATCCATAATTTAACCCACCTTTTCAAACATTTTAACATACTTTTGTATAAATAAAAAAGACAGAAATCAATATATGACTTCTGTCCTTAATTTTAACCTAAATGTAATAGTTCCATAGTATCTCTAGCAATTTCTACTTCTTCGTTTGTAGGGATAACAAAGACATCAATCTTAGAGAACTGGTGAGAGATCAATCTGTTTTCATCTGAACGGATGGCATTTGATTCTTCGTTTAGGAATACACCTAAAGCACGAGAACAATCATCGATGATCAAACGTCTTAAGTAAGCCGCGTTTTCACCTACACCAGCAGTGAAGGCAATCGCATCTAAGCCACCTAATTCGACGAAATACTGACCAATATATTTAGAAACGATACGTGAATATAATAAACCAGTTAATAATGCACGTTCATCACCTTCATTGAATAAAGCATTTTCAATATCACGTGAATCTGAAGAAATACCTGAAATACCAAGCATTCCTGATTTCTTATTATAGATATCTAATACTTCATCAGGTGTTTTATTTAATTTCTTACATAAGTAAGGCATGATAGATGGATCGATTGTACCACATCTAGAACCCATCATTACACCAGCTAGTGGTGTGAATCCCATTGATGTATCGATACATTTACCATCTAATACAGCAGAAAGTGATGCACCATTACCTAAATGACATACGATGATACGTGAATGTTTTGGATAACCTAATTCTTTGATTACCTGTTCAGAAACATATTTATGACTTGTACCATGTGCACCATATTTTCTAATCTTATAGTCAGTATAATATTCTAATGGTAATGGATATAAATATCTTTCTCTATCTAGTGTCTGATGGAATGCTGTATCAAATACAAATACATGTCCTACTCCTGGAAGAGCTTCTTTAAATGCACGATAACCGATTAAGTGAGCAGGGTTATGAAGTGGTGCGAGTTCACACAACTCTTCTACTTTACTTACGACATCTTCATCTACAACAGCACTTGAATCAAAATATTCTCCACCATGTACAATACGATGTCCTACCCCTTCGATTTCTTCTAACTTTTCAACAATGTTTTCCTTTACTAATGCATCTAATACTAAAGAAACAGCAACCTTATGATCTGGAATAGGTAATTTTTCTGTTTTCTTCTGTCCATTATGTTTTATTGTGAAAATCCCTTCGTCTAGTCCAATTCTTTCTACAATACCTGAGCAGATTACTAATTCTGAAGGCATGTCTAATAATTGGAATTTTAATGATGAACTACCAGCGTTTACCGCCATGATTTTAGCCATACTATAACCTCCTTAAAATCATATAATTTAATTCTACTAAAATAAGATATAAAACACAACAAAAATATTGTAAGCGTTGACATTTATTTCAGGATTTATTTCAGGACTTATTTCGGTTCTATCGATGGAGGGAGTTAATCGTACTCCTGCAGTACTTTTAACTAGAACTATAGACAAAGACCACCGCGTCAGATTCCAGAGTAAATACTATTTTCCAGTAACTGAAAACGGTGACAGAAGATACTTTGCAAGAAAGACTGACTGCATGGTCATTGAGTCATTTGATCGACAGTTTCTGGCAAATATCGCTGATAAGCTTTATCTAATGGAAGAAGTACCCAAACATGAACTAGTATCAAAGGAATTTGATGCTCCTAAGGAAGCACCTAAGAAAGAAAAGAAAAAGCATATTCCTCCAATGAATCATCCATGGAGAAAAGACAGCTTTGCGAATTATGCTGCAAAACGAAAGCACCGTTGTGGCAATGTCATTAAGTTAAGAATTGACAGCTATCAAGGCATACAAACAAAATGTATGCCTTTTTTATTTTCTCTTGACAAAAGCCCAAAAATGTGAGGCCAATAATCAATATTTATATATTGATTATTGGCCAATTGTTTATAGATGTCGTCGGAGGTATACATTATGGACAACTATAAACAACTCGAGAAAACTTTAAATCACATTATCAAAAAAATGAACGATTCACGCTCTATTTTCTGCGAAAATTCCAGAACAGACTTCATTCGTTCTCGTAAACTTGATTTTCAAGATACCATCAAAATCCTCTTCTGCATGGAAAACGGCTCTTTAAGAGATGAACTATTTAAGTCTTTTGATAATGCACTTGATACACCTACTGCATCTGCGTTTGTGCAGGCTAGAAATAAAATCAAGGTGGATGCTTTTAAACATATTTTCAATAAGTTTAATGATAGAACTCATGAAGACATACTGTATAAAGGATATCGTCTTCACGCTATTGATGGGAGTGAATTGCCAATCGATAATTCCATATATGATAAAGAAACAAGAGTTCTAAGAACAGGCGGTACCAATAAGCCTTATTCCGCATTTCATATTAATGCCAGCTACGATCTCCTTGAGCGATCATATGATGATCTTATTATACAGGGTCAGGCAGTAAGGGATGAAAATGATGCTTTCTGCCAGCTTGTGGATCGTTATCAGGGAAGGAAAGCGATTTTTATAGCGGACAGAGGATATGAATCTTATAACGGTTTTGAACATGTTGCGAAATCTGGAAACAAGTATCTTGTCAGAGTCAAGGATATCAATTCTAAAACCAGTATGACAAGATCTTTAGGGCCGTATCCGAATGATGAGTTTGATATTGACGTGTTTAGAATGCTTACTCTGAAATGTACATCAATGATAAAAGCATGCCCTCAGCTATATAAAGTATGTCCTACTAATATGCGATTTGACTATATGTCTAAAGAAGATCCCTGGTATGAGTTTAATTGCAGGATAGTTCGATTCAAAATCACTGAAGATACATATGAATGTATAATTACTAATCTTGATAGGACTGAATTCTCATCTGAAGACATCAAGGAACTATATAATAAACGCTGGGGTATAGAGACTTCTTTCAGACATGTAAAGTATGCAATAGGTTTGAATTCACATCACGCAAAGAAGAGAAAATATATAAAGCAGGAGATTTATATAAGTCTTACTCTTTATAATCTGACACAGAGACTTATAAGGAAGATAAAGATTGAAAAAAGAAACAAGAAATATATTTATCAGATTAATTTCACTAGAGCTTGTCATTTAGTAAGAAGTTTTCTAAACAAAAAAGATGGAAAAAATCCATCTTTAGAGAATCTGATAGCTAATGAAATCTTACCAATTCGCCCCGGTAGATCTCATAATAGAAACGTCAAACGAAAGTCGTTCATATATTTTAACTACAGATTTGACTAGTCGGACAAATTATAAACCTTTTTGCGATGAAATAGAATATTTTTTAAAAAATCGTGAAAACGATACTTTTTTGGCTGCAATAAAATAAAAGTCAGAATAATATATCTGCTGATATATCATCTGACTTAAATTCTAGCATTATTAACTTAATGACATTGCCGTTGTGGTGCTCATGTTTGATTATCATTGAAATTTAGGAAACACCTAATTATTTTAAATTACCTTTATTTATTACTCGTTACAGTCCCCTTTTTGATTGTTTTCTGCATAAGTTCTTTCTATTACGACTATTTCATTTCAAAAAGTATTATCAGCAATATTGTTAAACCAATATGTAATCCAAACCAACCAAACCAAGCTATTCCAAATGTACTAGATAACCACACACAAACAAAATATCCTATAACAGCGACTACAGGTGTATATTTCCATTCTTTATATACAAGATAACTTAAAAACAAATAAAATAATGTAATAAAAATATTTGTATAATCATCATCAATATTGCTTAGTAACACTGAAAAATTAATAATATTAAATATCGCTCTTTTTAAGTAAATTGTTGTTTTAGGTTATCTTATTCAGCAAAAATACCAT
>UQGS01000046.1 GCA_900540685.1 uncultured Catenibacterium sp.
AACATTTCTCGTAATGAATTGCTACTTACCACCCATTTGCAAAAGAGGAGCTTTATTTAAAAATAATATGCTTCGCAAAAGTAATTTCCCAATTCTAAAGGTATATTTAATATAGGGGCGTCATCTTAGATGCTTTAACTCTAACTTTGAATTAGAGTAGTTCTCATAATACATATTTTTGCGAGGTGCATATGAATAAACCCTTTATTACCTATACCGCACAAGTTGAGAAATTAACAAACGAAAAACATTTAATAGTTACAGATTCTAACTTTGCAATTACATCCCTAAAAAACATCAGCTACTTTGGATTAATTGGTGGCTATAAGCATCCATTCATTGACGTTCAGACTCATAAGTATATGAATAATACCACTTTCGAGGACATAGTAGCTCTTTATGAATTTGATGAAGAATTACGTGGACTATTCTTTAAGTATTTATGTCACATAGAAATAAAACTACGTTCATCTATTTCTTATTACTTCTGCCAAAAACACGGTGAACGCCAGGACGAATACCTTAATCCTGCCAATTACAGTACTGCCCCAAAAAACAAACGTGGAATTATTAAATTAATTAAATTACTAGATAATGTAGCTAACAAAAACAAAGATCACAAATATCTTGTTTATCAGCGCAATAAATACCATAATGTCCCACTATGGGTCATTTTAAATGCTCTTACTTTTGGACAGATATCTAAGATATTTGAATTTTTGCCTCAAAAAATGCAAGGACTCATTTGCCAGGACTTTGGAAATATTAAGAAAAATGAAATGATTAAATATTTAAAAGTATTAACACTCTATAGAAACGTATGTGCTCATAATGACAGACTTTTTTCTTATCATATATCTATTGACATTCCCGATACATTGATACACAAAAAACTAAATATTCCAAAAAAAGGATCAAAGTATATATATGGAAAAAATGATTTGTTTTGTGTAGTTATTTCCTTTCGTTATCTACTACCACAAAATGACTTTTTAATATTCAAAAAGCAACTGCTACATATCTTCAATCAATACGAAAAGAAAAATTCAAACTTGAAACTAAACAAATTATATGAATATATGGGATTTCCATCTAACTGGAAACATATCACAAAATTCCGCAAAATATAATCATAGTCGTCTAGAAAAGGCTAGAAAAGCATTTTTAGCACATTTTATGCCATCCACAATTGAAGCACATTTTATGCCATCCACAATTGACTTTCTTTCTTGTATAGTTTATATTATTCTTGTGATCAGATTGCAGATACTCGTGAAGCCTGCAATCGAGGGAGGTGCCAAGGCGCCTTTCCTTTCTTGTTTTTTGCGATCAGATTGCAGATACTTGTGAAGCCTGCGATCGAGGGAGGTGCCGAGGCTCCTCTTTTTTTTATGCATCAAAAAAGCCTGAGTTAATTCTCAGACTTATGTGTAAATGTAATAATAAGACCTGCTACAATTGTACCAGCTAAAAGTGCTATGACATACTTAAATGGATTAGTCATCAAATAAATAACCCAGATACCACCATGAGGTACCTTTATACCACATTTATAGTAGGCAGATAATGCTCCTGTAATGAATGAACCTAAGATACATGCAGGTAATACATGTTTTTGATCCTTCTTCATAAAAGGAATGGCCCCTTCTGATACAAATGATAAGCCCATAATAATATTTTTAAATGTTGTAGATCTTTCTTCTTTAGTCCATCTTTCCTTAAATATAAGTGTAGAGAAACCAATCGCTAAAGGTGGAATCATACCAGCACCCATAACAGCTGCCATGATCACATCTGAATTAGAAGCTTTAGTAAAGACTAATGCATTCGCAAATAAATAGGCAAATTTATTAATAGGTCCACCCATATCAATAGACATCATAGCACCAAGTGATGCACAAATAATAACAACTGAAATAAGTGGTAAGTCATAGAGACGATTGATAATGAGTGAATGACACTTAACTAAATATGTATTAAGTACTGTCATTGCTACACCAGATGCGAGTACTCCTAGTACTGGATAAAGTAAAACTGGTTTAATACCATCAAACATATCAGGAACATTCTTAAATAATCTTTTTACTGCAAGTACTAAGTATCCAGCAAGAAAACCTCCTACTATAGCCCCTAAGAAACCTGATGAATTTGCTAGAGCGTTATATGGGTTATAGGTCCAGTTAAGTGAAAACCCACTATAGGCAATATAACCACATACAAGTCCTGGTCCCAAGGCTGGACGATCCGCAATACTCATCGCAATATAACCTGAAAATACAGGTAATACAAACAAATAGAGGATATTTCCAAGTACATTCAATATATCAAAGTATTGTGCATGTTCAAGAAATGTAAAGCCTAGTGCAAATACACTAATAAATCCTGCTGCCACGAGTATAGGTAAAGCATGAGAGAAACCATTCATTAAGTGTTTATAAGGAATGTGCCATCCCTTTTCCTGATTATTCTCTACCTTTACTTCCTCACCCTTATAAATAGGTGCTTGTTCATCTAAGATGATCTGGATAAGCTTTTCTGGTTCATCAATCCCTCTTGCGACAGGACAGCTATAAAGTGGTAAACCATTAAAACGATTTAAAGAAATATTCTTATCAGCCGCAATAATAACACCCTTTGCGTTTTCTATATCTTCTTTTGTGAGTTCATTCTTAACCCCTATTGAACCCTGTGTTTCTACTTTAATCGCTACACCCATTTCTTTAGCTTTCTTTTCTAATGCTTCTGCAGCCATATAAGTATGGGCTATTCCAGTAGGACATGCAGTCACTGCTAAGACTTCTGGATGTTCTAATGTTTCAGTTTCATGTTTAGTACTTTGTGCTAAATCAATAATAGATAAGAATTCTTCAGGTGTTCCTGCATTCTTTAAATCTTCACAGAAATCTTGATCCATTAATAATGTAGATAATTCACTTAATACTTGTAAGTGTACATTATCTCCATTATCTGGTGCTGCAATCAAGAAAATAAGAGTCGTAGGCTGACCATCCATAGACTCATAATTTACACCTTCAGGCAGTGTCATAGCCGCAATACCTGCTTCTGTAATCGCAGTTGTTCTTGCATGAGGAATCGCAATACCATCTACCATACCTGTCGTAGAAAGATTTTCTCTTTCTATAACTGCTTCTTTATATAATTCTTTATCAGAGACATTACCCTGTCTATACATTAAAGACACCATTTGATCAATCGCATCCATCTTGCTAGAAGCATGGCCATGAATCTTGATAGCTTCTTTACTCATCAAATCTGTTATCTTCATATTGTTTCTCCTATATATGATATACATGCATTCTATCATAATTTCATGTAAATAAGTACACCATTATTATGTTTATAAGAAATTACTTTTCTTATTATTTAACACTCTCACGCAAAAGAACTATAATAATAGAAGAAAGAAGGTGTTACTATGTATGCAGTCATTTATGGTGACAATGAAAATGGAGAAAACATTGAAGTAGAAGGACTATTTCAAACACACGCTGAAGCAGTGAAGGCATTGTATGAGAGTGCATCTCAAACATTTGATTCGATGAATATTGATATAGAATCATGTGTTGAAGATGAGTATGACTGGAGTCCTCGTGGCGAGATACACAAGGAAAGTGCCTGGGCTAATAGTGGTGGTGACGATGGATATGCTTTGTTTTGGAATGTGATAGAGATAGATGATAGAGCTTTTCAAAACAAATAAATGTAAAATATGACATATAAAGTGAAAAGTTTCAACTCCAAAAGAGTTGATGCTTTTTTATTGGCTTGAAATAAGGTAAAATTGAATTAAAGGCGGATCACAACATGAAAAAAGAAGCGAAGAAAAGACTTTATGAAAGCACTGTGGAATTACTAAAGGAGAGTGAGTATGAAGATCTAACAATTGGAAAGATATGTCAAAACGCTGATGTATCAAGGCAGGCATTTTATCTCCATTATCGTTCTAAGGATGAAGTTTTAAAAGAAATCTATTTTAATCTATTTAAGTATACTTATCTAGATAGAATAGAAGATAAAGACTATATAGAGTCTGATGATTTTATTATGAAAGTAATTGATGTCTATGAAGCGCATGCAACCATATTCATTACATTAGAGAAGTGGTATTACCAGGATTTTTTATCACAGGAGAAGCAGCGTATTATAGATGAAGTCTCTCTTCGTGAATTTGATAATCCATTTATTGAGAAATACTCTAAGTATTTCATGATTTCTTTCTTAACACCCATACACTATATCATGATGGGATGGCTCAATAGCGATAAGAAAGAATCTAAACAGGAACTACAGACAATCATTAAAACATTTGTATATCACAAATAATAAGAAGACCCTCTCGCGCGAGAGGGCCTTTGTCTTATAAGTCTTTAGTTACGTTATATGCTTCAGTGATTGCTGTCTTGATATTTCCAATTTCATGAGCATCACCAATCATATGATAGTGAAGACCACTTTCTTCCAACATTTCTTCTACTGCTGGATTCTTCTTATAACCTGCCGCAAAGATAAGTGTATCTGCATCCTTGATAGTATGAGTCACATCGTCTTGTGTATAGTTGATTTCAGTTTCAGTAACAGATTCTACTTTAGCACTTGTAATGATCTTGATACCCTTCTGCATCATTCTTCTTACAAGTAAGCTTCTGCCTGGTCCTGATTCATTCATCATGACTCCGTTTGCCATTTCTAAAATAGTGACATCTCTATTTCTAGGGAATAAGTCATTGATTAATGGAGCTAAGTAATCAGCTGTTTCACAACCTACTGATCCACCACCAATAATGACAATCTTACGACCTGGGAACGCTCTGCCTGCAAGTACATCATCTGCTGTCATCCATGATTTAAACTGAGTGAATGGATTAATAACGATTGGAGATGCACCAGTACCTGCAATGACTTCATAATCCTTAAACTCATTCTGTAACATCTCTAAAGTCACTTCTGTATTTAATCTGACATCTACACCTTCAAGTTTATGAGCCATATACTTGATAACTAATGTAAGATCCTGTTTTGCGATAGGTACTGCAGCTAAGTTCATTTCTCCACCTAGCTTATCATCCTTTTCACATAATACAACGTGATGTCCTCTCTTATGAGCCACAAATGCAGCTTCCATACCTGCTGGTCCACTACCGATGACAAGAATGTTCTTCTTTTCTTTAGCTTCTGTGATTGTATCTTCATTTTCAATTTCTAATGAAGGGTTGATTGTACAAGACACACGTTTACCAAACATGATACCTGTTAAACAACGTAAACATCCAATACATGGTCTAATATCTTCTACATGACCACTCATTGCCTTATTAACGAATTCTGCATCACATAAGTTAGCACGACCCATCATACAGATATCTGCTTTATCATTCGCAATTAATTCATCCGCAATCCAAGGTTCAGTAATACGTCCTACTGTAGCGACTGGAATTGATACATGCTTCTTGATTTCTTCACTTAATAAAGCATGAGACCCCATCTTAGTACCTGGTGCAGGAATAGAACTTCCTCTCGCAATAGTTGTACCACCAGAAACATGAAGCATATCTACACCTGCTTTTTCTAATGTCTTAGATACATAGATCATATCATTGATGTTTAAACCACCATCAGTATATTCATCACCAGAAATACGTACATCAATGATAAAGTCTTTACCACACATTTTACGTACTTCTTCAATGACTTCTAAAGTAAGTCTTAGTCTACAAGAAATATCTCCTCCGTATTCATCTGTTCTCTTATTATATAAAGGAGATAAGAAACCACCTAATAAACCATGCGCATGTGCCGCATGAATTTCAACACCATCAGCACCAGCAGTCTTTACTCTTAAAGCTGCTTCACCAAACTGTTTAATAATAACCTTTAGTTCTTCTTTAGTAACTGAACGTGGTGCTTCTTTCGCATAATATGGTCCTACATTACTTGGCGCAATTAATCTAGGTGTACCTGGAATTGGGAAAGCCATATATGCTGGGTGGAATAACTGAGGTAAGATCTTACAATCATACTGGCGTACAGCTTCAGTTAATTTTTTCCATCCAGGAATAAAGCTATCATCATGAATAGACATATCTCCTGGTAAATAGATATATGTTGGTTCTACTGTAGTGACTTCAGTAACGATTAAACCAACACCACCCTTTGCACGAGCTGCATAGTGTGCAACAAGTGCATCAGTGACATAACCCTTATCAGCTAAGTTTGTACTGATAGGAGGCATAAAAACTCTGTTTTTTACAACTGTTTCACCGACTTTAATAGGTGAAAATAAATGTGAAAATTCCTTCATTGGTATATCCTCTCTTTCGTCACCATTATAGCACTCCTCTTGTGAATAAAAAATCATGCTTGTATATAAAAACAGTCATATTTTGCCTTCTTAGTGTTAAGAAAAGACAATATATGACTGTTATAAAACAATTTGTATACGCTTACCTTTGTGATTTATTTGTATATCTTCATCTGTTTCAATCTTGATATGTGCATCACCATAAGTGATCTTACATGTTTCATCTTCGTAGATGGTTTCTTCTTCCTTGATGAATTCTTCTAGTATACTATCAAAGTCATGAAGCTTCATTTCTTCTTCTACAGTAGGCGCAAAATTCTTCTTAAAACGTTTTCTATAGCTGCTAGGTGATATCCCATAGATTTCTTTAAATGCTTCTGTATAAGCCTTAGAATTAGGCATACCACATTCATCTGATATCTCTGAAATATTCTTTATACCCTCCAACAAATCTTCTAAAGAAGCACGAATACGTACACTGTTTAAGTATTTAATAAAGGTAATACCTGTAAACTTCTTAAAGAGTTTAGATGTATAACTTAAACTAAATGAAAGTGTATCTGCCACATCACCTAAAGTAAGATTTTCATTATAGTGTGAGTCTATATATAAAATAGCCTGCATATAGTTCTTATGAGCTTCATCCTGCAAAGGAAGATATGACATAGAGAAAGAGACCTGAGAGGTAATAGAGAGGATATCCATCATATAAGCATTCAAAGTATAAAGGTTATAGTTTTCCTGTCTAATAAGCTTTAAGATGCCTGATATCTTATTTTTTAATTGATCATAGGCTTGATTTGTGACAATCATTGTAGAAAAAGCTTCATTACTATTCCCACTCATCGCACTTGTCATACGATCAAAATCTATATGTATTGTAAGAATGACACCATCTTTCTTATGGGAGATTAAATGTATATCTCCAGGGGCAATCATGACAAGTTCCCCTTTTGTAAGTTTAGAAGTAAACTTCTCTGTCACTATCTGATATTCTCCCTGTAAGACATAGGAGAGTTCTAGACTATTTTGTCTAGAGAAGATATGACGATCAAAGCTGTTGATACTTAAAGAAAGAGGATAACCAAACTTCTGTCCTGAAAAATCATAATAACTTGTCATATTCATCATAATAGTAAGTCCTCCAGATATTTTCCTATTCCATCATGATCACAATCATCACATACTGCATTAGAATATTCTTTCACATGCTTAAATGCATTGCCCATGGCAACACCTGTCCCTGCTTTAATAAGCATAGGGAGATCATTTTCACCATTCCCAAACGCAATTACATCCTTTAAATCTATATGATGATAATCCGCAATTCTCTCCAACATACTTCCTTTATCGACTCCTTGAGGGCCTATTTCCATCCAATAGGCATCTACTAAAGAACATGAATAATCTAGTCCTTCTGTATTAAAAGACGAACGACCTGTAAAGACAAACTTATCAAAGATTGTATCTTCATGTATTTGTTTGTGTAAATGAAATAATCGAGAAGGAAATGATTCGTTATAGTGAAACATGACTCTTTTATTGTTTATATATACGATAAAGCCATAATGATAATCTTTCGCATACTTTTTCACCTTTAAGTAATCATCATAGTTTAAGCGTTCATGTTCAAATATCTTATGACCTAAATGATCATGATAACTTTGGCCATTATTGCAGGAATAGCCACTCATTGGATATTTCTCAAAGTGAAGCATATCACCATATTTCTTTAGACTATTGATATGTCTACCACTAGAAAGAATAATACCTATCCCCTTCTCTTCTAGTTTAATGAGTGTTTCTAGTGTTCGTGGTGAGATTTTTTGGTAGTGATTCAGTAATGTACCATCCATATCACAAAATATGAGTTTCATAGAACACCTCCCCTAGAAACTATCATAACACAAAAGGCTTCAAGACTAAAATCTTGAAGCCAAAGTAATGAGATATTTACTAAACATGATAAGTATGAATGCAATCATGAAAGTATGAGTCCCTAGTCTTTTATAGAAGAAGGACATACATAGTCCTATGACTATTTCAATACAGACTGTTTCTATAAGTCCTAAGATACAAATATCAAGAAAGAAAAAATCAGTAAGAATAGAAAACAATACAAATATAATAAGTGTAGATATTATTCTTTTAAGCATCATTGTATGATATTTCCTTCTTCCCATTCTGATAATTGAAAATGTATCTATCTCAATATACTGGAAGATGCAGTCAAACACTATTTTTAAATAGAAGTAGTTAACTAGAAATGCAAATACAACGTAAATAGGTCTTTGAGGAAAGAAGTATTTGATATCAATAAAATCGATATGAAACACTTCTTTACATATGAGAAATAGAATGAAGAGAGACACATAGTTCTTAATTGTCTTCACTTTGAAGCTTCCCCTCTTCAAGTAAATAGGTATGCGTATAGTTTACACGTGCTAAACGGTCATGTGATGCAATCACTATACTTTTACCACCTTCTATTAATGTATTGACCATATCCTCAAATACGACAATACTCTCTTCATCCAAGCCTCTCGTTGGTTCATCAAAAAATATAAGATTCTGATCTTCCATCACTGCCTGAATAATACCTGCTTTTTGTCTCATACCTACAGAATAATTCTTAAGTATAGAAGCATTATCATAATCTAAAGAATACATATGACATAGTTCTCTTATTCTTTCTTCATTATAGTGATGATTGATAGAGGCAAGAAATTCAAGATTGAATCTTAGTGATTCATTTTCAATAAATCCTGGATTTTCTATAAGTGCACCAATGTACGTATCAGAATCCTTTTCAATCGCACCTGAGTCACTTTGAATAATATCACAGATGATTTTAAAGAGTGTGGATTTACCACATCCATTCTTTCCATGTATATAAAGACATTCCCCTGTATTTATTTCTAGATTAATATCTTCTAATACAGTGTTTTGTTTAAAGCTCTTTTTAATATGATTAACTTTCAACATCTTTATTCCCTCCTAGAAGAACATATAATGACAAACAAGATTAATAATAATTGGCAAAGCGATATAGAGAATGTTTGATTTTCTATTGAACTGTAAGTAAATAATGGATATCTCAACTAAAAATAGCAATGTATAAATAACTAACATGAATAGAAGTTTGATACTCATATGAGAGAGTCCATATACAAGAAATAAGAAGCCATAGAGAACTGCTAAGAAAAGAAGTGTAGTCATGATCATAAAGGCATAGATATTTTGTTTTGTATTCTTATAGCCCTTACGTGTAATCAAAGTATGGTGAATCCCATTGATGATCATGATCTTCTTATACATCAATACAAGACACGCAATATTTAGAATCAAGGTAATATAATTACTTGTAAGAAGAATATAGATGAAATTAAATCTCCTATTTAATCTTGTGACTACAGGAATAAGAAGAATCAAAATAATAAGTGAAATAGTGTCCTGTTTCTTAATAAGTTTAAGTAGTGGAGTCATGATAATCCCTCATTCCAAAAAGAATAGATGACAAGAGATAATAAAGTAATGCCGTACCAATATAGAAGAGATGAGGATTATTATTGAGGACAGGACTTTTAATAATACTTGGGGTGAGAATATTAATGATATTCAAGAAATAAGCCAATGTGGCAATCAAGCTTCCTGATGTATTATAGAATATATGAGATAAAACAGATGCACCAATATAAAGAATAAGTGATACAAGTAAACCTAAAGTTCTATAGAGATAAACATTCTTAATAAAGTACTGTAATGAAAATAAGAAATGAGAAAAGAGTGCATAACCAATTGATGAAAGAACCATATAAATAATAAGATTGAGAAGTAATGAACTTGATAATAAATTAGTCTGTCTTGTTGCATTCATATAGATTGGATTAATAGAAAAGGATATCTTAAAAAAGAAAAGATGAATAATGAGTATTGTAAGTAAATGAGTGATAAGAATAAGAATGAATGTCGAAACGAAATTGAATTGTCTTTCCTTTTTATGATAAATAGAAGAAGACATACGTGTTATCAGAAAATGATTGAATTTATTATGATTATATAATAAGAAATCAGCACTAATGATATTAGGAATAATGAGAGTTGTAAGGACATATAATATAAGTGTCAATCCTGAATCCTGTAAGTAATAGAAGAAGTCTAAACCCATTTCAGGATCCTTTGATTTCATGAGTATCATTTCATTGTTAGAGATAGATCCATAGGCTCCTTTATAACTGATAAATACACCTATGATAATCGCAATGAAATAAAAAGAGAATAAGAGAATTTTCTTTTTTGATTTAAATAAGTAGAAGAAATGTTGCATAAATAGTCTCCTTTCTAGCATTAAAGGATAGTCACTGTAGCAACTATCCTTTCAACAATTAATCGATATGATCAGAAGAGAACTTCAAGGAAACTTCAATATATCCCGGATCAATATTACTTGTTGACATTTTCGTATATAGAGTATTTCCTTTATCTACAGTACTATAAAATTTAGGATGTGCCACAGTCCCATAAACTTCTACCGCTGGAGAACGATTTGCTTTACCAGAAGTAATAAATCTTGCATACGGAGCAATAACAGCACCATATGATGCCTTCATCGAACCAGTCACGCTAGTTGTAACTTTCTTAGATCCGTTAGAAAGATTATACTTTGTACCTCCTTTAGGTGGAATGTTTACATATTCTGCTGTCTGCCAAGATGTACCTTTCTTCACATCAGCATTAACAGAAAGTAAACCTGCAGTAAAAATACAAACCAAACACAAACCACTTGTTAAAACCATTTTTGTTTTCATACTTCTATTCACTCCTTTCGATTTTTCAGTATTGAAAAAGATGGTTTAATTACCTATTCCTCTTAACAGGTCAATTGTAATAAATATATTCATATGTTAAGATTTAAATAGTGTTTTCTTTCCTGATTTCATTCTAAATAATACATTATATATATTCAATTTGATGATCGTTAATGGTCTATTTAAAAGCGACAATGATAAGGAGATGAGATTTATGGCATATAAAATTGCGGTTGTAGATGATGAAGAAGATGACTTAAAACATGTTAGTCATCACATAAGTGATTTCTTCTCATCTACAGATATAGAGCTTAATACATATAGGGATGCCCTGCATTTTCCTATAGATGTATATTTTGATGTCTTATTTCTAGATATTGATATGCCTCATGTTTCAGGATTAGAACTAGCGAAAGAGTATAAAAAAAGACATCAAAATGCCTTGATTATCTTTATTACAAGTCATAATGAACTTGTCTATAAAGCATGTAATATACATCCTTTTGACTTTATTAGAAAAGAGAATCTAGATATAGAAATGCCCGATGTATTAGAAGAGATTAACTATCAATTATCTCATTTACATCCAAGTGTGACATTTTATATCAATGGGAATGCCTATGTATTAAGAAAAGAATTGATACTTTATTGTGAAAGTTTCAATCATCAAACAGAGATACATTTTGACGCGTCTTCTATAACTGTCAATATGCAGTTAGGTGATGTAGAAAGAACGATTGATTCTAATCATTTTAAGAGAGTAGGACGTTCTTATCTCGTAAATATGAAAAAAGTTACTAAGCTAGAAGGTACAATATTATTTTTAGGTGAGCACTACCAGATACCAATAAGTAGAAGAAAGAAAAAGCTTGTATTAGGGTATATGAAGGAGGAAAATATAAGTAACTAAATATATCGACTGTTGTGATCAAATGTGTTCAAGTCTCCTCAAAGGAGAGCGTTAAAATGAACACATTAAATATCACAAATTATAAATTAAAGGATTTTGCTGAACTTTTAGGCGTATCTGTTAAGATATTATAACGTTGAGATAGAAAAGGAACTTTAAAGGCAAACCGAGTCCAAACTAATAGGCATTATTATACTTATAATCATCATTTACTAAATCAAATTTCATTTTTAAGATAGTTTTGTAATGTAAAAGAATTATTGCAGACCAGTGTGCTGAAGATTATTGAAACCGTGTAACGATTTATTAGATGAAGTAATGGAACAAAAAATCAAAACTTTAATTAGAATACCCACAAACCACAGGTTAGTGAGAATTAAATTTCATTAACGCCGATTAATAGGCGTTAATGAAGACGAACTTGATGCATGGATTTTCCATTTGTACTATAATTAGATTAGAAATCAGATGGAGAACTCATGCAGGATATTGTTTCAATACTTCATGTGTTTTCCTGCAGATTGCAACGGGATTCGTAAGTATAAAAAACATATAGAAAGGGATGAGGAAATTGCTGAAGAGCTTCAAAACGGAAATTAATCCAACAGAGGAGCAGAAAGTCAAGATTCGTAAAACAATAGGTACTTGCAGATTTATCTATAACTTCTATCTTGCTCATAATAAGGAACTTTATGAAAGTGGCAAAAAGTTTATGAGCAGCAACCAGTTTAGAGTATGGCTCAACAATGAGTTTCTTCCGAGCCATCCAGAATATTCCTGGATCAAGGAAGCTTATTCAAAATCGGTAACACAGGCAGTAAATAACGGACAGACCGCATTTGAAAACTTCTTTAATCATAAGACTGCCTTTCCAAAATTTAAAAAGAAAGGCAAATCTAATGTGAAAATGTATTTTGTAAGGAATAATCCAAAAGATTGCCTTTGCGAAAGACACAGAATCAAGATTCCGTCACTTGGCTGGGTACGCATCAAAGAGAAAGGATATATTCCCACAACAAAAAACGGATATGTAATTAAGAGCGGTCATGTCTCTATAAAAGCTGACAGATACTATGTTTCAGTTCTTATAGAAGTCCCAGATAAAAGGATAGTCAGTAATTCCAGTGAAGGAATTGGCATTGACCTTGGATTAAAGGACTTTGCGGTTGTCTCTAATGGAAAGACTTATAAGAACATCAACAAATCTGCAAAATTAAGGAAGCTTGAAAAAAAGCTTATTCGAGAACAGAGAAGTCTTTCTCGAAAGTATGAAAATCTAAAGAAAGGAGGGTCCACTCAAAAAAGAAATATACAAAAACAAAGGCTTAAGATACAGAAGCTTCATCATAGAATTGACAATATTCGTACTGATTACATCAATAAGATAATCGCAGAGATAGTGAAAACCAAGCCATCTTATATAACGATTGAAGATCTAAACGTATCAGGAATGATGAAGAACAAGCATCTTTCAAAGGCAGTTGCTTCGCAGAAGTTTTATGAATTTAAAACAAAGCTTGAAGCTAAATGCAAAGAGAATGGAATTGAACTTCGAGTTGTAGATAGATGGTTCCCATCATCTAAGACATGTCATTGCTGTAAAAGTATCAAGAAAGATTTAAATCTTTCAGATAGAGTTTTCAGATGTGATTGTGGTTATATCGAAGACAGAGATTTCAATGCTGCACTTAATCTGAGAGATGCTACAACTTACGAAGTTGCATAAACAAACGCAAGCGTAGGTGTGTACCGAAGGCTATTTCGGGAATTTACGACTATGAAGTGTACTAGAACTTGTGAGTAGATATGATTTCGGTCAATCCAAAGCATACACGATGACATAGTAAGTAATGTTCGTGAGAACTTACATTATCTCGATGTGAGTATATTTAATCACATTTTGAGTGGCAGGTGCATGAATGATGTTAGAAACAAATAATATCAGTTTTATCGCATGTTCCTTGATGTTGTTGTCATTCTTCTATTATGTCTATTCTATCAGCATCAAAGAGAATCTGATCAAGTTTATTGGTTCAGTTGTATTATCATCTGTTTCTGTTATTTCACCCCTACTCATACATAATGGACTTATAAGTCTATGCATATTAGGGTTATGCCTTATTCTATTTAAACAGGACAGTGTTCTAGAATGTTTATTTATATCTCTCTATTTCATATTTCTAAAGGTTCTTACCTATGTGATTATGACATGGGGTATCAATATTTTCATATATGATTTAGTCTTACCTATTCATGATACAATCTATGGATCAGATATCCTTTTATGTATATTCTTACTTCTTACAAGGCATTTATTCAAGGATTATTTGAAACGTATAAGAGAATATACCGCCTTCTATCTTGGTATTCACTCTGTGTTAATACTTATCTATTTGTCTTATCTCATTACTATTTTCAAGAAAGGTTCTCTCCCTCTGGAAAGTTCTATAGAAGTTGTATTGATTACTATTCTAGTGATGTTGATTTATCAGATGGTCAATAAGATATTGTGTATAGAGAAAGAGAATTATCTAGTAAAATTAAACAACGAGGAACTGAAATTCAATAAGAAGAATTATGAAAATATCATTTCTCATATGAATGAGATCAGAAAGATTAAACATGATATGAATCATATGTTGTTGTCATTACTGGATGATTGCGAAAAAAAAGATTATGAATCACTTCATAATCATATTAATAACCAATTACATAGAATCAATGAAACACAAACAATGAATACTGGCAATGTATCTTTGAATCTTATATTGTCTTCTCAATTATCAAAGATAAAAGATAAGAATATTGAATTTATTACCAGTCAATTTGATGATGATATACCTATGGATAAAGTAGACTTCTATGTATTATTAGGTAATCTATTAGATAACGCGATTGAGAATTGTACATCAAAGTCTATCAAGAAGATTATTCTTGATATTTATAAAGAGGATAATGATTTCATTATTGATATTAAGAATACCAATATCAGTAATCCTCTTATAAATAACCCAAACTTCAATACAACTAAAGAAGATTATGGTCATGGGTTTGGGATGCGTTCTATTATGAATATAGTCAATAAATATCATGGAGAGATCACCTATGATTACTCATATCGCTATTTTAGTGTTCAGATAAAAATAAGAAGCGAATGATACATTTGTAATAACATCCACAACAATTCTATGTGATACATACAACAAGTAGCGGTTGTCCTTGAATTTTATTTAAGAAAGTAACTATCTTAACTCCTAGGAGGTAGTTACTTTTTTGTGTTTTCAACAAAAAGAAGCTAGAAATCCTCGCTTATCTTCTAAACAATGTCTCTTCTATTGCACAGATCTTATCCGCAATACATACAATCCATGCCTCCTTACATGTAGGAGGAACAGGTGTTAAAGGGAACATATGTCTTTCTATAATATTTTTAACACGTGGTGAGAGTGTATAATCCATTTCCGCATTTCTTCTAGCACATCCTGGATGAGTAAAACCATGGAAATGTCTGTCTTGCCCATCGTGCCAGTCATATAAGAAATAATCATGAAGTAATGCGCCAATGACTAAAGCATCCATATTGATATGTATTGGAAGCCATTTAGCTATCTTTACACTCATACGTGCAACATTGACACAATGTGTATAAACAGAAATAGAACCATGTTGAATATAGTTCTTAGTTTCATTTAAGCGACCAAAAGTTTCTAAATAACGTAACTTCTTTTGAATAATATATGTCATTTATATACCCTCTCTTGTTGAAACCTATAATCCGCCTGTATTATAATATATACATGTGTATGTATAAATGGTCAAAAATATTGATATTTGACCATTAATATACATATTGATTAGAAAGTGAGACAAAATAATGGATAAAAAGATAGATAAACGTGTTCAAAAGACAAAGCATGCAATATATATAGCTTTTGTAGAACTATTAAATGAAAAAGATATAAATCAGATTACAATCACAGATATTGCGAAAAAAGCCAATATAAACCGTAAGACATTCTATAACTACTATTTAGATATCAATGAAGTCATGGAAGAAATACAAAATCTAGTAGTAGGAGCCTTTATTAAAAACATTGGTACTGTTGAGTTTACAAATATGGCTGATTTCTTAACTGAAATCTTTGCGAAGTTTACGGAAACAGTCAGCCATGATTTAGAGTTCTATAATTTACTTTTTAAGACAAATAACCGTTCTTATTTTATTGTAAAGATTGTAGATATTCTTAGAGAATATGTACAAAAGCATCTTGAAGAAACTGAACAATTAGATCTACGTAGATTTAAAGTTGCAGTTGATTTGTATATTCCAGGTATTATATCTATATATATGAATTGGTTTACAAATAGTTATGATTACTCTATCGAAGAATTATCTACGCTTCTAACAGACTTTATTCTTAATGGAATACAAAAAAACTGGCCAGGCAATTAAGCCTGACCTTTTACTTTATGTCGATAATTGGAGTCAAAAATGTATCTTAATCCTCGTTTAATAATGGTAAAGAACGTAGGGGAACGATACATTTTTTCTTTAGGAAAATGATTTCCGACCACCTGTAATGTTTTCACATTATCACGTGTAGAGAAAGTAAAATGACCATTGTGTTTAGTGAATATAGCGAAACGAGCAATCTTCTTATTAAAGTATACAGAAGCACTGATGTAATCAATTTCTTCCCATGGAATCTGGATATAGTCTTCTTTATTCTTTTCATTATAGAATTCAAAGGCTTTATCACCTACCATCACATCACCATAGTTAGTTAAACCATTCAGTGAAGTTGCTTTAATTGAGAGATCCACTCTTGTATTTTGTGACTGTGCCATTTTATTTCCTCCTTAAAATTAAGAGGCAGTGAAACTGCCTCTAGTGATTACATAATACCGATAACTCTTGCAACGATACCAACAACGAATAATGCGATGATGATAGCGATTGGAGATACCTTTTTCTTTAATAAGTAACAGCATAATAATGTAAGTAATAATGCTGCTAAGCCAGGGATTAACTGATCTAAGTTCTGCTGTAAAGTAGTAACCTTAACCTGATTTAATCCATTAGCACCAAGTGAATTATACTGAGTTAATGCTTCTTTGATACCTGCAGTACCCTTTGGTAACTTATTCCAGTCAATATAAGCACCTTCAGACTGAGTAACCTGAGATACAACTGGAGTGAAGCTGATTGATACCCATCTCTGTACTAATGCACCGATGATGAACATACCAAGGATAGAAGCACCTTCAGTAACTTTACCAAGAAGTCCTCCTGACATATCCTTAGCAATAGAAGTACCTACTTTGTATCCGAATTCCTGAGTATACCATAAGAATGCGATACGTACTAAGTTCCATACTACGAAGAATAATAATGGTCCAACAATGCTTCCTGATAATGCAAGTGAAGCACCTAATGCACCTAAGATTGGTCTTACTGTAAACCAGAATACTGGGTCACCAACACCAGCAAGAGGTCCCATCATACCAACTTTAACACCCTGTACAGTCTGGTCATCTA
>UQGS01000047.1 GCA_900540685.1 uncultured Catenibacterium sp.
CTTGAGTTAGAGTGCTATAAAGTAGAAAATCAGGCGTTAAGCTAAATTTAATGATCTAGTAGCAACATTTTTTATAAACTTAGCGAAAATAAATACAAAATTTATGCAAAAGACAATAACTGTTAGAAAATAGAGTATGTTAAAAAGATAATTTTATGCTATAATATAAAAACAGACGAAATGAAAGGGGTTACTTTATGGAAAAGACACTCGAATATGCAGGAATTAAAAACTATACAGGAAAAGCACATTATAATTTATGTCCTGCCAAATTAGTAGAATACGCTTTAAAGCGTAAAGAAGGATTATTAACTGACCAGGGTGCGTTAGTTGTAAAAACAGGAAAATATACTGGTCGTTCACCACATGATAAATTTATTGTAGATACACCAGAGGTACATGAACAGATTGCCTGGG
The DNA here is from genome assembly GCA_900540685.1 of uncultured Catenibacterium sp. Lineage (GTDB taxonomy): Bacteria > Bacillota_I > Bacilli_A > Erysipelotrichales > Coprobacillaceae > Catenibacterium. The sequence continues at coordinate 418 of UQGS01000047.1, forward strand.
GTGATGTCAATGTTGCCATGAGTGTAGAGAACTACAATGCTTTAAAAGAAAAAGTACTGAATTATATGAGTGACAAGGAATTATTTGTATTTAAAGGCTTTGCAGGAGCTGATAAGAAATATCGTCGTAAATTCACTGTCATTAATGAACTCGCATGTCAGAACTTATTCATTCATCAGTTGTTGATTAGACCTACAAAAGAAGAATTAGATAATTTCGGCTTAACAGATTATACAATCCTTGTTGCACCAGGATTCCATTGTGTTTCTGAAGTAGATCATACAAATTCAGAAGCAGCTATCATCATTAACTTTACAGAACGTACTGTTATTATTGTAGGTTCACAATATTCAGGAGAAATCAAGAAATCAGTATTCACAATCATGAACTATTGCATGCCTTTACAGGAAAATATCTTACCTATGCATTGTTCAGCTAATATGGATCCTAATACTGGAGAAACAGCCATCTTCTTTGGTTTATCTGGTACAGGTAAAACAACACTCTCTACAGACCCTAATAGAATGTTGATTGGTGATGATGAACATGGCTGGAGTGAAGAAGGTATCTTTAACTTTGAAGGTGGATGTTATGCTAAAACTATAAACCTCTCTCCTACAGGAGAACCTGATATCTATCGTGCTATCCGTTTTGGTTCAGAACTAGAAAACGTAGTTGTAGATGCAAAAACAAGACAGCCAGACTATGATGATGGTACACTCACAGAAAATACACGTGTAGGTTATCCTATTGAATATATTCAGAATGCCCAGATTCCAGGTGTTGGAGGAGTACCTAAAGTCGTTATCTTCTTAACTGCAGATGCCTTTGGTGTATTACCACCAATTTCTAGACTTGATCATGATGCTGCTATGTATCAGTTCGTGACTGGATTTACATCTAAAGTAGCTGGTACAGAAAGAGGAATCAGTGAACCTCAGCCTACATTCTCTACATTGTTTGGAGAACCATTCATGCCTTTAGATCCTGGTATCTATGCTCAGTTACTTGGTTCTCGTCTAGAAGCATATGGTACTAAGGTTTATCTAGTCAATACTGGCTGGAATGGTGGACCATATGGTATTGGTTCACGTATGAAATTATCATATACACGTGCTATGGTGACTGCGGCAGTCAATGGATCATTAGATAATGTCATCTATTATTATGATTCACGCTTTAATCTTCATATCCCTCAATCATGTCCTGGTGTACCAGAATATGTATTAAACCCTAAGGATACATGGGCTAATAAGGAAGCATATGAAGATATGGCTAATGAACTTGCGATGATGTTTGAAGCAAACTTCAATACTAAGTATCCACATATGCCAGAAAGTATTAGAAAAGCAGGACCACATCCTAAGAAATAGAAGCCACTTTATGTGGCTTTTTTGGAGGTTTTATGAGAGATATAGGAAAGAGTAAAATAGAATATCCAGACACATATATTGTAGTAGATATAGAAACAACAGGACTCAGTCCTGAATCAGAAAGACTTATAGAAGTAGCCGCTATTAAGTATGTGAATCATAAGGAAGTAGCACGCTTTAGTGAACTCATTAATCCCTTAAGAGATCAATTACCTGTAGACCTACTTGATAAGGATAAGACAATCTACATAAGTGATTTCATAGAGAATCTCACAGGCATTTCAAATAGTATGTTGCATGAGGCTAGAGGTGAAAAGGACGTCTTAAAGGAGTATATTAAGTTCATAGGAAATGATATGATTATTGGTCATAATGTACGTTTTGATATTCGTTTCATCTATGATGCACTTTTAAGAGATTATGGTGTCCTCTTTCAAAATGATTATATCGATACTCTTAAGATTGCAAGAAAACTACTTCATGAAGACTTAAAACGTTTTAGACTCAAAGACCTTGCAGATCATTATCATATTGATTATTCTCATGCCCATCGTGCTGTAAATGATTGTGAGATCACTCATGAAGTATATGAAAAGATGATGGAAGATATCTTTAATAACTTTGGTACAATAGAGAAATATCGAAAGAAGAGAAAGAAACAGAAAGGATAATTATAAGGTGTTTAATGAAGAAGATGTATTTGAAAGAGATAAACAATTATTAGAATTACGTGCAAGTGTATTGGGAACTGAAGAAGAAAGATTAAGTGGACAACCTACAATGAGTCTTTCTGAGGCTAGAAAGGCACTTGATAAGAGAATTGATATATTGAGACAGCAGGGCTTGCAAAAGCGATGTTAACTGATATTATTGTATATAATTGGTATTTATACTAATTGGAGATAGAAAGGAAAAGAACTAACATGAACAAAATCGCAAGCTTTACAGTAAATCATTTAACTTTATTGCCAGGTATTTATGTATCTAGAAAAGATAAGGTAGGAGAAGAAGTGATCACTACTTTTGATATTCGTATGACAGCACCTAACAGAGAACCTGTTATTAATACGGCTGAAATCCATACAATGGAACACTTAGGGGCTACTTTCCTAAGAAACCATAAGGATTGGGCTGAAAAGGTGATCTACTTTGGTCCTATGGGATGTCGTACAGGTTTCTATATGATTTTTGCAGGAGACTTAGAATCTAAGGATGTTGTAGAATTAGTGACTGAAATGTTTACTTTCATGGCTGAATTTGAAGGTGATGTGCCAGGTGCAGCTGCAAGAGACTGTGGTAACTATTTAGATATGAACTTACCACTTACTAAGATTGTTGCGAAAAGATTCTTAGATAACACTCTTAAGAATATCACACAAGAACATTTAGTATATCCAGACTAAGACTTCCTCGGAAGTCTTTTTGCTTGTACGTACATTTCTTGCCTATATGAATATTTAATTGTATACTAGAGACAGGAGGTATTTTATGACTAAATATCAGAAAATATATCAGGACCTGCTTGAGAAAATCAAGAAGGGAGATATCAAACCCCATACACTTTTACCTAGTGAAAGTGAACTTATGAAAATCTATGATGCATCAAGAGATACAGTACGTAAGGCTTTAAATCTCTTGCTGAATGATGGGTATATCCAGAAGAATAAAGGAAAAGGATCTGTTGTATTAGATATCAATCGTATTGCTTTTCCAGTATCAGGAGTAACCAGCTTTAAAGAACTAGAGAAGACACTTCATGGTGAAGTTAAAACTATAGTGACACTCTTTAGTGAAGAAAAGCCTGATGAAGAGATAGAAAAAGCACTCTATGTAAAAGAGGGGCTCGTATATCATGTGAAAAGAATAAGAGAAATAGAGGGAGAAAAGATCATTCTTGATGAAGATTATCTTGTTAAGGATATAGTCAATGGATTAAGCTATCAGGATGCAGAAAACTCACTCTATGAATATATTGAAAAGGAACTAGGATTAAAGATCAGCTTCGCAAGAAAAGAGATAACTGTAGTAAAGGCAACAGAAGAAGAAAAACAATTATTAGATATGCTTGATTATGACCTTCTTGTGTGTGTTAAATCTTATGTATATCTAGAAGATGCCACTTTGTTTCAGTATACAATTTCAAAGCATAGACCGGATAAATTCCGTTTTGTAGATTTCGCAAGAAGATCTGAATTATAAGATTAGATGAAAGGTCTAATCTTATTTTTATTATCTAGATTGACGTGTTTGAATGTACATAATAAGATACGTGTGTCAGGTATGTATAACTGATAAAAATGGAGGATTCTATGGAAGACATAACTGTAGTTGTTGATGGAGAGTATTTGGTTTTTACAAATAATTTTGAACATGTCTGTAAGATAGACGTTTATTATGGATATGAGTCATCGAATTCAAAGCAAGGAAAAAGATTCTTGTTTAGTATGACAGAAAGACGAATGATTATTAAAAATCCAGATTTAAATCATCGTTTATTTTTCTTGATTTGTCCAAAAGAAGGTAAGAATTATGTTATTTCTACAAGACTATTTAATCTTGATGGCACAGATAATTTTAGAGATTGTGGTGGATATGAAACGATAGAAGGTAGAAGAGTGAAGTGGGGATTATTGTATAGATCGGATCAACTTTCAAATATTTCGGAGAGAGATGTTACTTTTCTAGAAAACATGGGGTTAAAAACTATAGTTGATTATCGCAGTAAAAGTGAAGCAGCAGCCACACCGGATAAAGAGATTTCTAGCGCTAACACTTATTCGTTAGATCCTAATGCGAAAACTGCCCAGCTAGCAGCAGGTTCTATAGATGATGATGAGAACAAAAGTCTTTTAGATTTATTAAAGGAACATAAATTCAATCCTGAAAAATATGGGAATCCTGAAGAAAATATGTATAAACAATATAAAAAATTCATTCATTCAGACTCCTCTAAAAAAGCATATAGAGAACTTATAAAATTGATTTTAGATGAACATAATTTACCATTAGTGCAGCATTGCAGGGGTGGTAAGGATAGAACTGGATTTGGAGTTGCGGTCATACTATTAGCACTTGGTGTTCGTGAGGAGTGTGTGATTTATGATTATACACTGACAACTCAATATAGAGTTGAAAAAAATAAAAGACAAATGAACCTTTATAAAAAATACACAAAAGATGAAAAAACGTTAACCCTATTATCTACACTACAGCAATCTAAAGCAATTTATATGAAAACAGCTATAAATGAGATGAAAAAGACTTATGGATCAATAGATTCTTATTTGAAAGATGCTTTAGGTGTTGATCAAAATGTAAAAGAAAAATTAAAAGAAATATTCTTATATGAGGAGTAGTGAAGGTATCATATTTAGAAAAACTAGGTTTAAAGACTAATTTCGCAAGTAGATCAGAGTTATAAGATTAGATGAAAAGTCTAATCTTTTTTTATTTGTCTATTGACTTACATGTACGTACATGTTACGATACATGTGTCAGACATGTACGTACAGGTAAAAAATAAAGGAGAGAGAATATGGCAAAATATACCGAAGATGCAAAAGCACTACTTGAGTATGTTGGCGGTAAAGACAATATCCAGGCAGTGACACATTGCGTCACAAGAATGAGATTTGTTTTATTTGATGAAAAGAAAGCAGATGTTGAGCGTATTGAAGACATTCCGTCTGCCAAAGGTACTTTTACTCAGTCTGGTCAGTTCCAGGTTATCATTGGGAATGATGTTCAGTCATTCTATAATGAATTTATTAAGGTTTCAGGTATTGAAGGTGTTTCTAAGGAAGCATTAAAGTCTGAAGCAAAAACAAATCAGACAGCACTTCAAAAGATTATTGGTACATTAGGTGAAATCTTCGCACCTATTATTCCTGCATTGATCTGTGGTGGTTTAATTCTTGGCTTTAGAAACGTTATTGATTCTATTCAGTTCTTTGATAATGGGACTAAAACATTAGTCCAGATTTCTCAGTTCTGGAATGGTGTAGATAGCTTCTTATGGTTGATTGGTGAAGCAGTCTTCCATTTCTTGCCAGTCACAATCGTCTGGTCTATTACTAAGAAAATGGGTACAAGTCAGGGATTAGGTATTATCCTAGGTATTACCCTTGTATCTCCTCAATTGTTAAATGCGTATGCAGTGGCATCTACTCCAGCTGCAAAGATTCCTGTATGGGACTTTGGATTTGCGACAGTACAGATGATCGGTTATCAAGGACAGGTCATCCCCGCTATGCTTGCAGGATTTGTCTTAGTTTACTTAGAAAGATTCTGGAGAAAAGTTTCACCTAACGCAATCAGTATGATTGTTGTTCCATTCTTTTCTATCGTACCTGCTGTATTAATTGCGCATACAGTTGTAGGTCCAATTGGATGGGCAATTGGTAATTTTATTTCTGATGTTGTCTGGGCAGGATTAACTTCTCCATTTAGATGGTTATTTGCTGGTGTATTTGGATTTGTTTATGCACCACTTGTAATCACTGGTCTTCATCATATGACAAATGCGATTGATACACAGCTCACAGCTACTTTTGGTGGTACATTATTATGGCCTATGATTGCATTATCTAATATCGCTCAGGGTTCATCAGTACTTGCAATGACTGTATTACAGAAAAATAACGAAAAAGCAAAAGAAATCAATATTCCTTCTTGTATTTCATGTTATCTAGGTGTTACAGAACCTGCTTTATTTGGTGTTAACTTAAAATATACATTCCCATTTTTCTGCGGAATGATTGGTTCAGCTTGTGCTGCCATCTTCTCTGTATCAACTGGGACTATGGCTGCCTCAATCGGTGTTGGGGGAATTCCTGGAATTCTATCTATCATACCTAAATATATGCCTACCTTTGCGATTGCTATGCTTATCGCTATCATTGTTCCTTTCACATTAACTTATATCTTAGGTAAGAAGAAATTAAATGAGGTAGACTTCAATGGAAAAGTTAAACCTTTAAATGAAGTATTCCATTCTCCATTAAAGGGGAAAGTCATTCCTTTAAATGAAGTAGAAGACCAGGTATTTTCTCAAGGATTGATGGGTGAAGGATTTGCAGTAGAATTAACAGATGGTGAAGTCAAAGCACCATTTACTGGTGAAGTTGTGATGACATACCCTACTAAACATGCATATGGACTATTAAGTGATGATGGTATTGAAATACTTATTCATTTAGGCATGGATACAGTAGAACTCAATGGGGAAGGATTTGAATGTCTTGTAGAAAAGGGACAAAGAGTCAAACAAGGTGAAACAATTGCGAAAGTCAATCTTGATTATGTGAAAGAACATGGTAAGTCACTTGTATCACCGGTTATATTTACTTCTCATCAGCATATTGAGTTAAAGGATGTTAAAGAAACTGATAATAATCAGGAAATTATAGAAATCAAGTAGGAGGTCATTGTGTTTAATTTTAAAGATAAAGTTGTCTATCAGATCTATCCAAAATCATTTTATGATTCTAATAATGATGGTTTGGGTGATATAAAAGGTATTACATTAAAGTTAGATTATTTAAAGAATCTAGGTGTAGATTATATTTGGATGAATCCAATCTTCATCTCACCACAAAAGGATAATGGTTATGATGTAGAAGACTATAAGCATATCAATCCTGACTTTGGTACTATGGAAGATCTAGAAGAACTGATCTTTGAAGCTAAGAAAAGAAATATTTATCTTATGTTTGATATGGTTTTCAACCATACTTCAACTGAACATGAATGGTTTAAAAAAGCCATGGCAGGTGATGAAAAGTATAAGAATTACTACTATTTCAAGAAACCTAATAAAGATGGTTCAATGCCTACTAACTGGGAATCTAAGTTTGGTGGTCCATGCTGGGAATATGTAGATAAGTTTGATGAATACTATTTACATCTCTTTGATGTATCTATGGCTGATTTAAACTGGACTAATCCTGATGTGAGAAAAGAAGTACAGGATATTGTCCAGTTCTGGATTGATAAAGGTATCAAAGGATTTAGATTTGATGTTATTAATTTAATTGATAAGATAAGCTTTGAGAATGATTTTGAAGGTGTAGGAAAGAAATTCTATACAGATGGCCCTCTTGTACATGATTATTTAAGAGAACTCAATGAAGCAACATTTGGTCGCTATGACGGTATGGTGACAGTAGGGGAAATGTCAGCTACAACTATAGAAAACTGTATTGGTTATACAAATCCAGATAATCATGAATTAAATATGGCTTTTAACTTCCATCACTTAAAAGTAGATTATAAGAATAAAGAAAAATGGACAGTCATGCCATTTGACTTTAAAGAACTCAAAGACTTATTTAACTCATGGGAACTAGGAATGCAGGAGAATAATGGATGGAATGCCTTATTCTGGAACTGTCATGATCAGCCTAGAAGTATCTCACGTTTTGGAAATGATACAAAGTATCATAAAGAATCTGCAAAGATGTTAGCTGCAAGTATTCACTTACAAAGAGGTACACCATATATCTATATGGGTGAAGAAATTGGTATGACTAATGCGTATTTTACTGATTTAAGGCAATATAGAGATGTAGAAAGTATCAACTATTATCATATTATGAAGGATGAAGGATATAGTGATGAAAAGATCTATGAAATCCTTCAGGCTAAATCACGTGATAATGCAAGAACACCAATGCAGTGGACTTCTAGTGGAGGATTCTCTACTCATACACCTTGGATTGAAATGAACCCAAGATGTAAAGATATTAATGTAGAAGATGCATTAAATGATTCTGATTCTATCTTCTACTTCTATAAGAAGCTCATTGAATTAAGAAAGACTTATAAGGTCATCAGTGAGGGTACTTATGCACCTTTATTTGAAGAGAGTAACTGTCTCTATGCATTCAAGAGAAATTATGAAAATGAAGAACTCATTGTCTTAAATAATTTCTATGACGAGGAAACAACAGTAGCTATTGATAATATTGAAGAGTATGAAGTGATGATTTCTAACTATAAGGATCATGACTTAAAGAATGAATTACATATCAGACCTTATGAAACAGTGGCTTTATATAGAAAGAAATAATTGATATAATACTCTTAAAAGAGAGGTATTACTATGCATTTATTTCTAACAAGTTCAAACTTAACATTAAATGGTCAATATATTAATGAAGAGAATGGCTTCCGTTCTCTTCTTTTTGATGTTCTTCCACGTCACATTCGTTATCTCTATATTGCATCAGATCCAACTGATACGACTCATAATGATGAATGGGGAAATTATCAAAAGAAAGCACTTATGAATAGTCATTTCTTAGTAGATACATTTACAATTCTAGATGATCGTAATAAAGAGGAAACAGAAGAATTAGTTAAGGACTCAGATCTTATTATTCTTGGAGGAGGACATGTACCTACTCAAAACAAGTTTTTTAGAGAAATCCACTTAAAGAAGTACTTAAAGGATTATGAAGGTGTGATAGTAGGTGTGAGTGCAGGTTCTATGAACTGTGCAAAGACAGTTTATGCGATGCCTGAACTACCTGGAGAATATTTAGACAAGAAGTACCAAAGATATCTTCCATGACTAGAACTAACAGAAACAATGATCATTCCTCACTATAATGAAATACATGATGATTGTTTAGATGGTGTTCATATATTCAAGGATATTGCCTATCCTGATAGTGCCAAAAGAACATTTATTGTATTAGTAGATGGAAGCTTTATTCATATTCATGAAGGTAAAGAAGTGATTCATGGACTATCTTATAAAATAGAAAAAGGAAAACAATCACTTATACAAGAAAAAGATTGTATGTTCACATTGAATTCATAAAGAGGGTTTATATTGTAATTGTATTAAGAAACTCCCTATAAAAAAACATCTTAATACCAAGAGCAAAAGAAAATTGTTTAAAACTCTCCCCAAAAACATAATTGTATACAAGAAGGACGTTTCAAATTTGCGAAACGTCTTTTTTGTATATATTTTCAATTGAATGTATATAATATAAGTGATGAAAATATACAAGGAGATGTATCATATGGTTAAAAAGTCCACTCATCTATATGCAGGAATTGAACCTAAAGTGAAGGTTTCTTCTAAGAGAATAGTTGATATGAGTGTATTAACAGAAGAAAAGTTCAATGAAGAATTAGAAAAAGGATATGCTGATGTACAGGCTGGACGTACAAAAGATGCAAAAACAGTTTTCGAAAATATTCGTAAGGATTATCAGGTGAACACGTAAAATAGTAATCAGTCTTTCATTTTTGATTGACTTTTTTGTAGAAAAAAACAAGCTGGATATATAACCAGCTTGCTTGTTAGTCTATTAATCCTGTATCTCTTAATAAGAGTTCTAGATCTATACCTTCTACATTCTTTAATACAGTCTTTAAAAGCATCTTTTCCTTGAAGTTTAATGGTAACTCACACAAACGTTTTTTTATAGCATACCTGTGGTTTGTGGGTATTTAAATTTTAGAATTGTAACGTGAATATAAATATTGTATGATATTTATATCATGAAGAGAGGAACTTGTATTATGGACTACGATCAATATCTTGAAGAATGCAAAAAAAATCAAAGAAAGAAACTATCTTCTTTTAGATCTTTTTAAAGACGATCTTATTCAATCAGGTTTAAAAGATAAAACTATTAGCCGTCATCTTTCCAATGTAGAATTCTATATTAATGAATTTTTACTATATACGGATGCTTATCCTATGGAAGAAGGGCTTAATATGCTTGATGATTATTTAGGAAATTTCTATATCCGTAAATGTTTATGGTCTACTCCTGGTAATATTAAATCAACTGCGGCAAGTATTAAGAAGTTTTATAAATCTATGGTTGATCATGGAGAAATAGATAAAGAAGATTATTATGATTTATGTTCTTTGATTAAAGATTCTATGGATATATGGCAGATGGACTGTGCTATTTATAATGATCCAGAAAGTCCCAATCCATTCTATCCGTTTTAAAGGGTGCTGTAACGAATAGATAGTATTTACTACTACCTTGAGCGTTACAGCTCTTTTTTTCATTTTTCAGACGCGCCTAAAAAGAACCTTTCTATTTCTTGAAAAAATTATCTTCAGATAAATAATCTAAACATCTTCTTAACCTTTTCGGCTATTTTTCTTCTTTCGTTTGTGGTATTCTCTGATAAGATGTCCCATTGCAACAAGGTAAATCTCCATCTTAACATTGTCATCACCTCTTCTGTAGAGTCTGTCATGACCTATATTCTCCTTAAGATCACCGAATGTTTCTTTTGTTTTATTATCTCTCTTGTACATGAATTTTTTACCTCCTTCACTTGTAACACTTTTCTTGCTTCCTTGTGAAATTCATCAAGTTCCTTGCAGTGGTTTATGCATCTTTAGATTCTAGATTTAGTGCATCTAGATCTGAATGGACAACCATCACAGTGACGATTTGTTAGATAATGAAATGACGAGGAGCAAATAAAAAGAGTAACTCTCCTTAATTGTTCAATCGTGGATTTACCAATATACTTTGAGTAGAAACTAAAATTTCTAGTATTGTGGGATTACCGCAAACAAATAAGGAGAGTTATCTATGATTATAGTAATAAAAATTGGGATGGATGTCCATACTACAAACTACACTTTCTGCTTTAGATTTCAAAAGAAATATGAAAATCTAGTAGCGCATATGGCTGATATGCCGTATAATCATGACGCGTATCATTACAAATTAAATATAACACAAAATGCGGACCTCGGTCCGCATTTTGCTTTTTATAAAACTGTAGTGAGATGTTTACCTGCTACAGCCCCTAATCTATAAGTCCTGTCTCTCTTAATAAGAGTTCTAGATCTGTACCTTCTACATTCTTTAATACAGTCTTTAAAAGCATCTTTTCTTTAAAGTTTAATGGTAACTCACTAATCATCTTCTTATCTACTGCATAATAAGCGGCTCTTAATAATTCTCTGATATCATATTGAGAACCCCATACTTCAGGTACACCACGATCGACATTAAGTAATGTATAGACACTTTCCATACCTGTACGCATAGAATATTCAGTTGTAAAGATTGTATCTCTAGGTGTTTCTGCAAACTGTCCAATAAATGCAAAGTTCACTGCACCTTCAGGTACAACTTTAGGACGGTCTACATTCTTTCTAGGCTGGAAGAAGGCATTGATATAAGGCATGAAGCATGCTGTTGTATTACATGCATTTTCTGAATAGTCTTTGATCTTGCTTTCATCCATACCAATATGATAGAGCCATTCCTGGCAGATTTCTTCACCTGTACAATCTCTCATGGCTTTCTTAATATAATTACCTTCAGTATCAGTATGAAGGGCATAGAGCCATACAAGTACTGTATCTTTATTCTGAGATCCAAACTGTGGCTGACGGTTAATAGTCCAAGATAAGAACCAATTATTTACACTATCCTTAACAGTTACGATACCACCAGTAGTGACTTTACCAGCACGTGGATCACGTTTACAGATATTTATAATATGATTGATGATATCTTCATTAGATGTTTCTACAGTCGCACTCATCCAGTTAGTGGCTTCTGTATCGCTGCAGAATACATCTGGATGTCCATATTCATCATGTTTTGCTTGTTTCGCAATATTCTTCCATAAATCCCATGATTCACCTTGACCATTCACAATATTTGATAAATCAGGTGCGTGTGTCTGATCACCGTAACTTGATGTATCAGTACAGCATCCATTAGTAATAAAGACTAAATCATCTGCAGTCAAAGGAATAGACTGTTCTTCATTATCTTTTACATAAATAAGTTCTTTAGCTGTCTTCTTACCATCTACATCTTCAATAACGACATTTTTGACATCCATACCAAACTGAACATCTACATCATGTTTCTTTAAATATTCAATTAAAGGTAAGATCATACTTTCATACTGATTATACTTAGTAAATCTTAAAGCACTGAAGTCTGGTAAGCCATCAATATGATGTACATAACGACATAAATAACGCTTCATTTCTAATGCACTAGACCATTTCTGGAAAGCAAACATAGTCTGCCAATACAACCAGAAGTTAGTGTCCCAGAATGATTCTGGTAAAACATCTGAAATCTTCTTATCTTCAAGATCAGCTTCTGGAGTAATAAATAACTGAGAAAGTGCCATTGCGCTATCTTTATCTAATTTAAATAGCTTATCAGTATGTGCATCTTCTCCTTTATTCACTGTCGCACGACATAAAGAGTAGTTAGGATCATGTTTATTTAACCAATAGTATTCATCTAATACAGATACATTAGGTGTTTCAATAGAAGGCACATCACGGAATACATCCCACATGATTTCAAAGTGGTTATCCATTTCACGTCCTCCACGCATATAGAAGCCTTTGTGTACATCTTTATAACCATCACAGCTTCCACCTGCAAGCTCTAGTTTTTCTAATAAATGAATATGATTGCCAGGCATCTGTCCATCTCTTACTAGATAGAAGGCAGCAGTTAAACCTGCCAAACCTGTTCCAATAATATAAGCTGATTTCTTTTCAACACCTTCTGGTTTTTCTGGGTGTGCAAATGCTTCATAAGTTCCTGATGAATAATACATAATAGTTACCTCCTTGATATGACTCTAGTATAAATCATATTTTATCACTTTTATTTAAACAAACAAAAAGCCTTGATAAATATTTTATCATGGCTTAATTAATGTAAAAATTATAATCAAAGAACTAGTTTTGATGTATTTCATCCAAGATGATCCATGAAAGAAGATGATGCATATCAATAAAATGATAATAGAATGCCATACGGTTAATACCACATTCCTTTGTGAGATCACCAATCGTAATCTTGTTGCTTTAAAGAATCCTCTAATGCATGTTTTGTGATTTCACTCATAAGTTAAATGAATCCTTCTTTTTCTTCTTATATATAAGTAGAGAAACAACTGCAGTAAATACTTCTGTAATCCAGAAAGCATGCCATACACCAGTTGGTCCAAGTAATGAAGAAAGAATAAAAGCACATGGAAGAATAATGATTACATAACGACATAAAGAGATAATTAAAGATGGAATACCCATACCAAGTCCTTCTAGTACACCTCCTGAAGTAAGTGAGAGTGAAGAGAAGACAAAAGAAATACTAATAATACGTAAGGCAGTCACACCTGCGTTAAGTGTTTCTTCATTTGTAGTAAAGAGTCCCATGATTTCTTTTGGGAATACAAAACAAAGAAGTGTTCCGGCTATCATAATAATTAAACTTAAACTAAGAGTGAGCTTATAGATCTTATTGACACGATCATATTCCTTTGCGCCATAGTTATATCCAACAAGTGGTCTAATACCCTGGATAATTCCATTGGTTGGCATAAAGACAAATGTCTGAAGCTTATAATAGATACCAAGTACAACGACATAGATAGCTGAATAGCTTACTAGAATCGCATTTAAGACAGAAATAAGAACAGAAGGTAAGGCAATATTAAAAGTGGCAGGAATACCTATTCCATATAACTTCTTATAATATCGAGTGCTTTCTAAAGCTTCTTTATGAATACGTAGAGGTAAATCAACCTTATAATGATATAGATATAAAACAAATGGAATAGTCTGTCCAATACCGGTAGCCAGTGCAGCACCAGCAATACCCATAGCTGGAATAGGACCTAAACCAAAGATAAGAATAGGGTCAAGGATAATATTTGTCACACATCCCATAATCATGACCTTCATAGTTAAAGCCATACGTCCTAAAGACTGATAGATCTTTTCAAAGGCAATACCTACCTGAATAACAAAAGAGAAGGCAAAGGCAATACGTCCATAAAGGATCCCGTCTTTTAATACAACAGGATCATTTGTAAAGAACTTTAAGAAAGTAGGAATAAATAATACACAGACAACCATTAAGACTAGACCATGGATTGCTGAAAGAAGTAATCCTTGTGCCATTGAGTCTTCTGCTCTCTTATGATTCTCTGTTCCTAGATAGAATGCAATGACTGCATTCATGCCCACACCAAACCCTACGGCAATCGCATTAATTAAGTTCTGGATAGGGAATACTAGAGATAAAGCATTCATCGCATTCTCACTAATACGCGCTACAAAGAAGCTATCTACAATATTGTAGAGAGAATTGACAAGCATGGATAAAACCATTGGTAAGCTCATAGAGAGTACTAATGGCAGTATAGGTTTTGTTTTCATATAATCTTGATTCATAAATTTCCTCCTAAACATACAAAAAGCCACACAACGTAAAAAAACGCTGTGTGGCGAAAATAAGATTTCTCTGACAAAAATCCACAACCAAAAGATTTTGTATAGACACACTATCATATATAGGAAATGATGTCAACCTTTTTTGAAAAGTATGGTAAATATAAAATAAAAGTATGGTATATATAATTCCTAAATCGGGATTATTGCACTGTAAAGATATAGTGATATAATGTAGACAAAGTAAATAGGAGATATATTTTTGAGAGGAACTGTATTTGTCTAAAGGTATAAGTTGATAGGGATTAGATGAATATACAAGTTGTATGTATAATGTCCATATACAGATAAGGTATATCTTCACTACTTACTTACAATTATGAAAGGTAGGAGAACAAAATGGTAGGAATTATCCTTGCGAGTCATGGTAAATTCGCAGAAGGCATTTTCCAGTCAGGATCTATGATCTTTGGTGATCAGGCTAACGTTAAAGCCTGCACATTAATGCCTAGCGAAGGACCAGATGATATCCGCAAAAAGATGGAAGAAGCGATTGCTGGTTTTGATAATCAGGATGAAGTATTATTCCTTGTAGACCTTTGGGGTGGAACACCATTCAATCAGGCAAGTGCTTTACTTAATGGACATGAAGATAAGTGGGCTATTGTCACTGGTTTAAATTTACCAATGTTGATTGAAACTTATGCATCTCGTATGTCTATGGAAACAGCTCATGAAATCGCTACACATGTCACTGAAGTGGCAAGAGATGGTGTTAAACCAAAACCTGAAACACTAGAACCTAAGAAGGAAGAAAAGGCAGCAGCAGCTGCACCAGCACCTCAGGGCGCTATTCCTGAAGGAACAGTAATTGGTGATGGTCACATCAAGTATGTATTAGCAAGAATTGACTCACGTTTATTACATGGTCAGGTTGCGACTGCATGGACTAAGACAACTCAGCCAAACCGTATCATCGTAGTATCTGATGGTGTGGCTCATGATGATCTTAGAAAAGAAATGATTATTCAGGCAGCACCTCCAGGTGTTAAAGCTCACGTAGTACCAATCGATAAGATGATTCAGGTTGCTAAGGATCCACGTTTTGGTAACACAAAAGCATTAGTATTATTTGAAAACCCACAGGATGCACTTCGTGCAATCGAAGGTGGCGTAGACATCAAGACATTGAACTTAGGTTCTATGGCTCATTCACAGGGTAAGGTAGTATGTACTAAAGCCGTATCAATGGGTCAGGATGATGTTGATACTATTGAAAAGATTATGGCTAAGGGTGTTAAGTTTGATGTACGTAAAGTACCAAATGATTCACCTGATAACATCGACGCAATCCTTAACAAAGCTAAAGAAGGATTGTCTAAATAAGGGAGGAAATAATTTATGTCAGCAATTTCAATTCTGCTGATTGCGATTGTTGCTTTACTTGCAGGTATGGAAGGTATTCTTGATGAATTCCAGTTCCATCAGCCTCTAGTAGCATGTACGTTAATCGGCTTAGTTACTGGCCACTTAAAGGAAGGTATCATCCTTGGTGGTTCATTACAGATGATTGCCCTTGGTTGGGCAAACGTTGGTGCTGCTGTTGCACCAGATGCTGCTCTTGCATCAGTTGCTTCAGCAATCATCATGGTATTAGGTTTACAGGGTGGTAGTACAAACGTTACTAACGCTATCAATACTTCTATCGCTGTTGCAGTACCATTATCAGTTGCAGGTTTATTCTTAACAATGATCTGTCGTACTCTAGCAATCCCTATGGTTCACTTCATGGATGCAGCTGCAGAAAAAGGTGACTATAAGGCTATTGAAAGATGGCAGGTTGCTGCAATCTTAATGCAGGGTCTTCGTATCATGATCCCAGCAGTTATCCTTTGCTTCGTTCCAGCTAAAGCTGTAACAGGTGCATTAAATGCTATGCCAGCTTGGTTATCTGGTGGTATGGCTGTTGGCGGTGGTATGGTTGCCGCTGTAGGTTATGCAATGGTTATCAACATGATGGCTACAAAAGAAACTTGGCCATTCTTCGCTCTTGGTTTCGTATTAGCAGCTATCTCTGAACTTACATTAATCGCATTAGGTGTTATCGGTGTTGTTCTTGCTTTAATCTATCTTGGATTAAAAGACAATGCTGGTAAAGGTAATGGTGGCGCTGGAGGATCTGGAGATCCACTTGGTGACATCTTAAACGACTATTAATCTGAAGGAGGACGAACATTATGGCAGATAAGATTACACTATCTAAAAAAGATAGAATGGACGTATGCTGGCGTCATCAGTTCCTTCAGGGTTCTTGGAACTATGAACGTATGCAGAATGGTGGTTGGTGTTATTCAATTATCCCAGCTATCAAGAAATTATATTCAAAAGAAGAAGATAGAGCCGCTGCATTAAAGCGTCATCTAGAATTCTATAATACACATCCTTATGTATCAGCTCCAGTTATGGGTGTTACATTAGCACTTGAAGAAGAACGTGCAAATGGTATGCCTGTAGATGACCAGACTGTACAGGGTGTTAAAGTTGGTATGATGGGACCTCTTGCTGG
>UQGS01000048.1 GCA_900540685.1 uncultured Catenibacterium sp.
TTTAGCGTTATCTTCTGCATCAAGATTGGTAGCTACTGCATAGAATCCATCAAACTTCTCCTCATCGATAAGGAGGTGATGTTAGTTGCTTTCCAATTTAGTAGTATCTGTCATGGCAGGTGTTTTAGTTTATTACATATGCAAATGGTTGGACAAAAGATTTAAACGATAAGCAGCCTAGTGATAAGTACACTCTAAATAACTAGAAAAGGTAAGGAGTACCATTCCTTACCTTTTCGCTTTGATGTTAATTGCATTCCAATCTGCAATCAAATAATAGCATCTAGTATTTTAATATGCAAGTTGGTTTAAAAATTCAATTTAGCTTAACATTACATCTCTATCTTCACTAAAATAAAGCATAACCTACATGCTTGTAAGCTAAGAAATTAGCTAAGAAATCTGATGTTAAGCTTAATTTGATGATCTAGTAGCAACATTTTTCTTAAACTTTGCGTTTATCTTTAGTTTATTTAAAGAAAATTCTTAATATCTTGAGTATATATTAGTGAATAGAAAATTAAGGAAGGTACTTTGAATGAGAATAAATGATCTAGTAGGTGAAACAACAGAATATGACAAGAAATTAAAGGTTGAGTTGAGAAAACCAAAAAGCTGGTGTAAGAGTATTAGTGCTTTTGCGAACACATTAGGTGGCGCATTAATCTTTGGAGTATCTGATGAAAATGAAATCATTGGATTAGATAATCCAGTTAAAGATGCAGAAAAAATTAGTGAAATAATCAAAACTAAGTTAAATCCAATTCCAGAATTTAAAATGTCTTTTCGTAAAGTAGAAGATAATATTCTAATTATTTTAGAGGTATTTAAAGGTGATGAAACGCCTTATTACTATTATAATGATGGATCTTTAGAAGCTTATATACGAATTGGAAATGAGAGTGTTAAAGCCTCTCCTACGGAACTTCAAAGATTAGTATTACGAGGCCGTAATAAATCATATGATTCACAAAAATCTATGTATAAAATAAGAGATTATTCTTTTTCAAAACTAAGGGAAAGATATAAAAAGTGGACAGGTTATAGTTTTGACGAAAAGAATTTAATATCATTTGGATTGGCTGATGAGGAAGGTTATCTTACTATAGCTGGTTCTTTAATTGTAGATGATAGCCCTGTACATCATTCAAGATTATTTTGTACAAGATGGAATGGTTTAAATAAAAGTAGTGGTGTTTTAGATGCACTAGATGAAGCAGAATATGAAGGTAGTGTTATTTCTTTAATAGAAAATGGTGAAGCTTTCATAAAAAGAAATGCGAAAATGATGTGGAGGAAAACAGCTAATTCCAGAGAAGAAATGCCAGATTATGTAGAACGTAGTTATCATGAAGCATTAGTAAATGCGATAGCACATAGAGATTATCTGATTTATGGCAGTGAAGTGCATATTGATATATATGATGATCGTATGGAAATATATTCTCCAGGTGGTATGCCAGATGGTTCTATTATTCAAGATAGAGATCCTTTGACAGTACCTTCTACTAGGAGAAATCCAGTACTTGCAGATATATTTAATAGATTAGGTTATATGGAACGAAAAGGAAGTGGATTTGCGAAAATAATAGATAACTATGCATTTCAAATTAATTATAAAGAAGACAAGAAACCATATTTTAGGTCTGATAGGTATCAATTTACTGTTATAATGCCAAATCTTAATTATAGTGATAAAAAGGAAGACAGTTTAAATGACCAAAATAGGACCGATGACACAATAAATGTTCAAAAAGGCGCTGATGACATAATAAATGACACATTAAATGTTCAAAATGGTGCTAGTGACATAATAAATGACACAATAAATATTCAAAAAGGTGCTAGTGACATAATAAATGACACAATAAATATTCAAAAAGGTGCTGGTGACATAATAAATGATCAAGATGGTACCAATCACAAAATAAATACTCAAGATGGTACTGATAACATAATAAATCATCAAAGTGATGTGAAAGATGAGATAGAACTAACTATGGAAGAAATAAAAATACTAGAAATAATGAAAAATAAACCAGACATTACAATTAAACAATTAACAGTAATATTGTCAGGTATTAGTAATAGAACAATTACAAGAAATATTGTTATGTTAAAGAAAAAAGGACTTTTAGAAAGAGTTGGTTCAAGGAAAAAGGGTTATTGGAAGGTTAAACGTTAAATTAAAGGAGGAAAAAAACTTGCTTAATTTGTACTTACCATAGACCTATGAGACAATCTAATTATACTCATTCCATTCATCTGCTTTAATAAACCTTTAATAAAAACATCAGAAAACCTTTAATAAAAACAGCTGAATTCTTGACAAAAATTCATAATTTCATATAATTTATTCGAAGGTAGAAATACCTTATCAGTACGGCTCCTACCGCCACAAGAGTAGGGCGTTAAAGTATGGAAGGGAGAAAACCTTCCTTTTATTTTCCAAAAAGAAAGATCCTCTAGGAACATACCTAGAGGATCTTTTTACTTCCCTATACAAAATCTCTTAAACAATTCATCAAGTAAATCTTCTTTAGCCTGTTCACCTAAAATCTCTTTTAAGTTCTCCCAGCTATCATATAAATCAGTCACAATCAAGTCTGTAGGAATACCATCCTCCATTGCCTGAATCGCAACATTTAATGACTGTGAAGCTTTCTCTAATAACTGTACCTGTCTTTGATTCGCAAGTACCTGTGCCTGAGAATTAGTAATAGCGCTAAAGTCAAATTCATCTTTAATATGTTGAATGAGTTCATCTATATGATTCTCTTTAGCACTAATATGAATACCTTCTGTATCAATTACACATCCCTTATCAGACTTATTGATTAATACAATTCTATTCAATCCTTCAGTACGTTCTAATAGTTCCTTATCTTCTGCTTCTAGAGGTCTAGAACCATCTAATACAACTAATACTAAATCAGCCTGATCAATCAAAGATAAAGACTTCTTAACACCCATATGTTCAATCTTATCTTCTGTTTCTCTAATACCTGCTGTATCAATCATATTTAATACAATATCATTTAAACGAATAGAACCTTCTACTACATCTCTAGTCGTTCCTGCAATATCAGTTACAATTGCTTTATCTTCTTCTAATAATGCATTCAATAAACTAGACTTACCTACATTAGGTTTACCTACAATGACAGTAGAAATACCATCCTTTATTAAATGCATATTTTTAGAACGATCAAGAATATCATCCATCTTCTTTCTTAAAGATACAGAACCAGGTAACAGCTTTTCAGCTGTTAGTTCTTCTATATCTTCATATTCTGGATAATCAATGTTGACTTCAATCTGAGTAATAATCTTAATCAGGTCTTCTTTTAAGTCTTTAATGAAGTTTGTGATATTTCCCTGTATTCCTTTTAATGCTAGTTTTGCTGCCTGATCATTATTCGCTGTAATTAAATCACTAATTGCTTCTGCCTGGGATAAATCAATACGTCCATTTAAGAATGCACGCTTAGAGAATTCTCCATGCTCAGCCATTCTAGCGCCTTTCTTTAAACATAAAGAAAGAACTTTATTCGTAATAAAGACACCACCATGACAGTTGATTTCTACCATTTCTTCACCAGTAAATGTATGTTGTCCACGATAGATAGAAATAAGTACTTCATCTACTTTCTCTTCACCATCTACAATATAGCCATAAGAAATAGTTTGAGACTTCTTATTTAGATTACCTGTAAAGAAGCTTTGAACAAAATCAATACACCCTTTACCCGATATACGAATAATAGAAATAGCGGCTTCTAATCGAGATGTCGCAATAGCACAAATAATATCATCATTCATACCTATACCTCCTTAAGTGTTCTTTTCTTATACTTATAGAACCAAATAAAATTAACCAATCCTTTAATAATACCTGAGAAAGAAATAACCCACCAGATACCATTTAGATGGAATGTATTTAAGATTAATAAAATAGCTGGAATACGTCCTAAAGTGAAAACAATGCTGGTGATAGAAGGAGGGATTGTTTCTCCTAATCCACTAAAGGCTCCAGAAATCATTAATTCTAGAATCATAAATGTCTCTGATAGACCCACTATACGTAGATAGTTTTCTCCAATTTGAGTTACCATTAAGTCATCTGTAAAGAAGCCATAAATCACATGAGGGAAGAAGACCATCAAGCTTGTACATACAATACCCCATAGTATAGAGAATACCAGCATTGTACGATATCCTTTTTCTACACGATCATACTTACCAGCTCCATAGTTCTGACTAATAAAGGCATTAATAGATGTCTGGAATCCAGTCGCCATACACCAAGAAATATTTTCTACCTGTGTACCTACCTTCTGTGCTGCAACAGCTGCATCTCCAAACTCAGTGACAAAAGCAGCGACTACCATTGAACATACAGAAAATAACATACTCTGTAATCCTAATGGAAAACCAATTCTAAGTATATTCTTATAATAAAACTTTGAATAAACCTTCTTCAATGAAATATGTTTAAGTAATGTATTCTTCTTAAAGTTATGTCTCATAAATAGTAGGAATACAGAAACTTGAGCTAATACTGTCGCAAGTGCTGCACCTACAACACCTAGATCACATACAAAGATAAAGAATGGATCTAAAACAATATTCAATAACAAACCAACACTATTACACTGGAATGGTGTCTGGCTATCGCCAGAGGCATTTAAGATACCAGTCATAATAATATTTAAGAAGTTAAAAATAATCAAACCACATGTAATACGTAAATAGTTAATAGCCTGATTAACAGTAGCTTGTGATGATAATCCAAATAAACCAATAAAGAAACTTGAGAATACAACTGTACAGAAAGAGAATAATAGTGCGAATATAATCCCTAACTGAATCGCCGATGAAGCATAATCTGTAGCTGCTTCTTGATTACCTGCACCTAATGAATGTCCTGTTTTAACTTGTCCACCCTGTGTCGCAATCATTGCGAGACCCTGCGATAACCAGCTAAACATACCTGCTACACCAACTGCTGCAATAGAGGAAGCACCAAGCTTTCCAATCCAAAGCATATCAATGAGTGCATAGGCCATTTCTAGAAATGATGTACCAATAATAGGTAGTGTTAATTTTATAAGAAGAGGGACAATACGTCCTTCTAATAAATTCAATTTTTTCATGCGCATCTCCCTTCCTATCCATTCTATCAAAAGAATGAAAAAAAAAGAAGGCAGAGCCTTCTTTAATCAACATAATAAATTTCTAAGTAACGGTTTTTACCTTCACCGTGTGACTGTGTTGCAAGATGTGGCATTTCTGCAATCACCTGATGAATCACTTTTCTTTCATCAGCTGGTAGAGGATCTAACTTCATATTGATCTTAGAATGTTGTACTTTCTTACCAAAACGTTTAGCCATTGCAGCAACCTTCTGGTATCTCTGTTCTTTATAACCATTGATATCTACAGAGATTTCAATACGTTCTTTAAACTGAGTATTGACAGCACTCTTAGTAATGAAGTTTAATGCTCTTAAAATAACACCATTCTTACCAATCACAACTGAATTATTACTTGTTTCTACATTACAGTAGATACGATCATCCTGTTTGAAGACAGTAGTCTGTGTTTCGAATCCTAAAGATGTTAAAGTCTTTTCTACGAACTGACCTACATATTCTTCAACCATAGATTCACACCATCCAGCAATAACAACTTTCTTACTGAATAATCCCTTATGAACTTCAACAACTTCATAATGGAATTCTTCTGGTGTAATACCTAAGTCCTGACAAGCACGATTTAATGCTTCTTCTTCTGTTTTAGCTTCATAAGTATTCATAATGATTACCTAATTACATTAGTGTCTTTCTGATTTTCTTGCTTTTCAATATACTGAATCTGAATAAATACTGTTCTAACTACAGTAATTAAGTTTGTTGTAATCCAATAGAATGACATCGCAGTTGGCATGATTAAACCGAAGTAGATGATCATTAATGTCATTACGATATTCATAGTCTTCATCTGATTCTGCTGAGCAGAAGGTTTATACTTCTTGTTTCTCTTCAACATTAAGTTGTTGATTTCAATAGCGAAGAACTGAGATAAAGCCATAACTAAGATAACGACAATATAAACAAATTTACCACTAGTAATCTGTGATAAAGGTGTTACACCTAAGTTCATACCAAATGCTTGTGATGTATACAAGATCTGGATTCTCTGAGCAGCACCATACATTGCGAACATGATAGGTAATGTTAAGAAAGTCCATAATGAACCAAACATAGAAACATTGTGTTTCTTATAAAGGTTCATGATTTCGTTCTGCATACGCATCTGACTAGTCTGATCATTCTTACCACGATACTTGTTCTGGATTCTTTCCATTTCTGGCTGAAGCATCTGCATCTTCTGTGTAGAAATAGTAGACTTGATCATAACTGGTAAGATAATCAAGTTAATAAGAATAGTCATTAAGATGACACCCCATAAGACATTACCTGTCCATGAAGTGATTAATAGGATTCCCTTTGCGATAGGAATTGTTAGTAAGAAATCAAAGATTCCTGCCTTTAATGTCCATGGTGTTGATTCAGTGATAGCACGGCTTGCTAATAAATGACCGCTCTTGTCAACATTACTTGTACACCCTGTAAAAATGAACACTAAAGCAATCACCGCAAAGATCTTTAAGTACTTCTTTGTACGAGGATCTAATACCATTTTTACTTCTCCATTCTTTTTTTCATTTTTAAATATAGATTTTGAAGAGATTTCTTATTCTGTTCAAAATCATTCTGAGAATAGGGTTTTCTAACAATCAGAATGTAATCATTATGGTCTTCTTTTGTGAACAACTCATGAACCATCATTCTTACTTGTCTCTTAGTCTTGTTTCTGGCAACGGCATTCCCTATTTTCTTACCGACTGATAAACCAATACGCATATGCTCTAGATCATTAGGATTCCAATATAATACAAACTCTCTATTCGCTACGCTTTTTCTTTTCTTTATAATGGTTTCAAATTCAGTACTTTTCTTTACACGTAACTCTTTTTTCATATTTCTTTTAGAAAAAAAACCACATTAAAGTGGATTTTTTTTAGGCAGATAATACTTTTCTTCCTTTTTTACGACGTCTAGCGATAACTTTACGTCCACCTACAGTTGCCATTCTAGCTCTGAAGCCATGAGTCTTAGCTCTTTTTCTTTTATTTGGCTGATATGTTCTTTTCATTCTTTTTACACCTCCAATATGTAGCTACTTTTTTTATACTACATAACATATGCAGTGTCATTATATGGGAAATACTTTTTCAAGTCAATATTATTTATAAGAAATTTTGGCTTATATTCAACAGTTTTTGCTTTTTCCACACCTCATTCCACATTGGAATTCATTCATTCACATATTGTGTAAAACATTCTTTTTTCTCCTATATAACATATTTTTTTATGTGCACAATATTATGAATAACTGGTGAATAGAGGAAATACTTCACATATATGCACATTTTTACCCGTGCAAATATATTTTTTAGATATTCTCAATTTTTGTGAATAAGTGTGAAGAATTCAAAAAATACTGTTAAGTTCACATTAAAAATGTGAATATCTCGTGAAAAAGACTCTGAATAACGTATGAATAACTACTTATTCACCATTTTTTGTGCACATCGTTGTTGTGAATAGTCAATATTCACTAGTCTTTAGTCACATTTTCTTTTATAATGAGGGGTGCAAAGGAAGGTGAATATATGGACAACTTAAAGCAGTTCTGGACAGAAACCCTCAATCGCTATGGAGAAAACAGTGACGATAAGATCGTATTCGACTCAATATTCACCCAGACAGAGGCGAAGGAACTGCAAAACAATGAATTAATCATTACTATAGAATCGGTTTTTAATAAGACCTTTATAGAGGAAGCAAGTGAACAGCTTGAAGAGTTCTTCTATGAAGTATCTGGTATTAAAGCCACTATAAAGGTTATGACTAACCAGGAATATGAGAATATGAGTAAGGCAAAAGCCCCAGTCGTAGAAGTGAAAGAAGAAATAGATGATTTTGATGATCATTTAAGTGCTGAACTCACTTTTGATAACTTCGTTGTGGGTAATTGTAATAGAATTGCTCAAAATGCGGCATTGGCCGTCGCATTAAAGCCTGGTACATATAATCCTTTATTCCTTCATAGTAATTCCGGACTTGGAAAGACACATTTGTTGAATGCGATTGGAAACTATGTGAAAAAGAAATTTCCAGGTAAACGTATTCTTTATACAAATGCAGAAGCATTTGTGAATGATTACGTAGAAGCAATTAGTAATAATACGATTGCGGCATTTAATCGTCGTTATCGTAGTGTGGATGTATTATTGATTGATGATATTCAGTTTATTGCGAATAAAGAAGGAAGTATGGAGATGTTCTTCAATATCTTCAATACACTCCAACATTCAGGAAAACAGATTGTTATTACAAGTGATAAACCTCCTGTTGAGTTAAAAGGTATGGAAAACCGCCTTGTTTCTCGTTTTAGACAGGGGTTAACTGTGACTATTGATAATCCTGAATTTGAAACAGCCAAGGCAATCTTAAAGAAAAAGATTGAATCACGTATGATTGATTATCCTATTGATGAGGAAGTATTGGACTTTATTGCGTCTCATTTCAATAAGGATGTCAGAGATCTAGAAGGGGCTGTTACTACATTATTATTCTATAAAGTAGTATGTGGACAAAATCTAGATCATATCAGCTTGGATTTCGCATTAGAAGCATTTGATAATCCAGATAACACAACAACTGTGACTAAAAAAGAAGCCACTCCTGATACCATTAAGGAAACAGTTGCTTCTTACTACAATCTATCAGTCACACAGCTAACAAGTAAATCACGTACAAACAATATTATTACGGCAAGACATATTGCGATGTATCTTGTCAGAGAGCTCGTTCCTGATATTTCCTATATCCAGATTGGACAGGAATTTGGGGGAAGAGATCATTCCACAATCATGAAAGCTTGTTCTAAAGTTAAGAAGAAGATGAAACAGGATCCTAACTATAAAACAGCGATCAATGATTTAATGGAACGCTTAAGTTAAGCACACCAATGCACAACTTGTGCACTGCTTGAAATGAGAATTATCTTGTGATTCTCAATAAAAACGCAACTTATGCACATTATGCACAGTATTATTATAATTATTCTTTAATTAATAAAATAAATAAAGGAGAAAAAAATGGATTTTAATATTAATAGACTTGTCTTATTAGATGCACTTACTAAGGTTTCTAGAGCTGTTTCTTTAAAGAGTCCTTTACCAATCTTAACAGGTATTAAGTTTGACTTATTAGAAGATGGTTTAGTATTGACTGCATCTGATAGTGATATCAGTATTCAGACTACAATTAATGAAGGTATTATCATTAATCAGACTGGATCAGTTGTATTATCTTCTAAGTATATCTTAGAGATCATTCGTAAGATTGATGGTGAAACAGTTCATATTCAGGTAGTAGATGGTACTTTAACTCGTATTACTTCTGAAAGTTCTTTATTTGATTTAAATGGTTCTAAGTCTTTTGACTTCCCACGTATTGATTTAAATAAGAATGGTAAACACTTCTCTATGAAGTCTTATGAATTCAAGAAGATCATTGAAAAGACTTTATTTGCAACAAGTGAACAAGAAACTAGACCAGTACTTACTGGTGTGAATTTCAAAGTAGACCAGCATAAGCTTGTATGTATCGCAACTGACAGCTATCGTCTAGCTCAGGTAAGCATGCCAATTGAAGATGATATTCAGTTTAATATCGTTATTCCTAAAAAGTCTTTAAATCAGATTATTCACATTATTGAAAAAGATGAATTAATTGATCTTTATGTTGCAGATCGTAAAGTATTATTTGTGATTGGTAACTATCTTGTATTAACTCGTTTAATTGATGGTACTTATCCTAATACATCACGTTTAGTAGAAGACCAGGGCTCTTATACTATGTCTATCAATAGTGCATCATTATTAGGTGCTATTAGCCGTGCTTCTTTACTTTCTGATGAACAGAGTAATATCGTTAAGTTAACTATGTCTCCTGATGAAAACATTCTTTCATCTTATTCACAGGAAATTGGTTCAGTAGAAGAAAACTTAACTAAAGCATTCTATAAAGGTGAACCAATGACTATCTCATTTAGTGCTAAGTATTTAGCTGATGCGATCCGTTCTATTGGAACTGAAACAATTCAGTTACGCTTTACTGAAAAGATGAGACCATTCCAGATCACTGGATTAGATGTGAATGATAACATCCAGGTTGTACTTCCAGTAAGAACTTACTAGGTAAAATAAAGGGTCTATTCTCTTATTTGGTTAAAATTTGGCTTGTAATTGAAATTTGTAGGAAAATGAAGTTTATCTCTCCCTTGAAAAAAGGGGCTATAAACTTCTTTTTTTTATGTTTTTGTGATATAATGTAGAAAGCAAATTTAGCGCAAAGGATGTGTGATGAAATGAAAGAAGTCTTAATACATACTGAATATATTACTTTAGGTCAGGCTATGAAGTTATGTGGTGAAGCACAAAGTGGCATTGAAGCAAAGATTATGATTCAGGAAGGTCATGTTCTTGTAAATGGAGAAGTAGACCGTAGACGTGGTAAGAAATTAAGAGATGGTGATGTTTTTGAAGTAGATCGTCGCCAGTATGTAATCCATGGAAATCAAAACGCTTAATCTGATTCAATTTCGTAATTATGAAAAGCAGTCCTTTCATTTTCATCCACTGGTTAATATTATCATTGGGGATAATGCACAGGGTAAAACGAATATACTTGAAGCAATTCATCTCTTGTCTACTACAAGAAGCTTTAAGTCCCGTATGCTTGATGAAATGATCATGTTTGATCAGTCTTATACACGTGTGTCAGGTCATATTGTGAATGGCACACGTCCTTATGATTTAAAGGTTGTAGTGTCTAAAGAAGGCAAGAAGGCTTTTATTAATGATAAGGCTGTAAGTAAGACAAGTGATTATCTGGGTTATTTTAATGTGATCTTATTTACTCCTCAGGACTTACAGTTGATTAAAGGGTCTCCTAAGATGAGACGTACTTTAATAGATACTGAGATTTCTAAGATTTCACCAATCTATATGTTTAACTTGAATAAATATAATAAATTGATGAAGGAAAGAAATAAGTACTTAAAGATGCTTCATGATGGGCATAAGGAACCTGATATGTATCTAGAGGTATTGAGTGAAGAGATGGCAGAATTAGAAGAAGATCTGATTCAAAGACGTATGAAGTTCATAGAGTTGTTGAATGAGATCAGCAATCAAATGTATGCCTATATTTCTGGTAAAGAAAAGCTTGTTTTGAGATATCATACGCAGTTCAAGGATATTTCAAAAGAGGGTATTCTTGATAAATATAAAAAGAATTATAAGCGTGACATATTCCAAGGAACTACCGTAGATGGTATTCACAAGGATGATTTAAAAATCTTTTTAGATGAGAATGATGCGGGTATGTTTGCATCCCAGGGACAGCAGCGTTCTATCATCTTATCGATAAAGATTGCGTTAGTAGAAATAGTGAAGATGCAGATAGGTGAGTATCCTGTCTTGTTGTTGGATGATGTACTCAGTGAATTAGATGAAGAGAGAAAGATGAAGCTTTTGAATCTGATTGATCATAAGGTACAGACATTTATTACAACAACGCATTTTGATTTAGGTTATCATCATTCATTAGATGATGCTTTGGTTTTGAGAATAGAGAAAGGAACGTTGAAGGAGGATAAATAAATGGAAGAAAAAGTAGAACATTATGATGAATCCGATATTCAAGTCTTAGAAGGGCTAGAAGCCGTTAGAAAGAGACCTGGTATGTATATCGGGACAACGTCTGCAAGAGGTTTACATCATCTTGTATGGGAAATAGTGGATAACTCTATCGATGAAGCACTCGCAGGCTTCTGTAATAAGATTAGAGTTGTATTATTACCAGGTGATGTTGTAAAGGTCATTGATAATGGTCGTGGTATGCCTACTGGTATGAATGCGAAGACAGGTAAGAATACAATTGAAACTATTTTTACTGTATTACATGCCGGTGGTAAATTCGGAGGAGGAGGCTATAAGGTCTCTGGTGGTCTACATGGTGTAGGTGCCTCTGTTGTAAATGCCTTGAGTGAATGGCTAGAAGTTTATGTTCACCGTGAAGGACATATTTACTATCAACGTTTTGAAAATGGTGGAACACCTGTTGGTTCTTTAAAGGTTGTAGGAGATTGTGATTTAGAAGAAACAGGAACAACTGTAATATTTAAGGCTGATCCTGAAATCTTTACTGAAACAACAGTTTATGATTATGGAACACTTAGTCAAAGATTAAGAGAGTTAGCTTTCTTAAATAAAGGCTTAAAGCTTGTATTAGAGGATGAAAGATTAGATCCTGCAAAAGTAGATGAATATCATTATGAAGGTGGTTTAAGAGAGTATGTCGCTTTCTTAAATAAGAATAAGACACCATTACATGATCGTATTATTGATTGTGAAGATACAATGAATGATATTTCCGTGGAAATAGCCATGCAGTACAATGATGGTTATCAGCCAAATATCTATTCATTCTGTAATAATATTAATACACACGAAGGTGGAACACATGAAGAAGGTTTCCGTTTAGCTTTAACACGTGTTATTAATAACTATGCAAAGAGTCATAACTTCTTAAAGGATAAAGATGAGTCTTTAAGTGGTGATGACTGTCGTGAAGGTTTAACTGCGATTGTATCAGTTAAGCATCCTGATCCTCAGTATGAAGGACAGACAAAGACTAAATTAGGTAATGCAGAAGTAAGAAAGATTGTTTCTACTATTCTTGCGAATGCATTAGATAAGTTCTTATTAGAAAATCCTGATACTGCGAAGATTATCATGGATAAAGTCACATTGGCTTCTAAGGCAAGAATGGCAGCGAAGCGTGCAAGAGAAATGACAAGAAGAAAGACAGCTTTAGATGTCTCTAATCTTCCTGGTAAGCTTGCAGATTGTTCTTCTAAGGATCCAAGTGAATGTGAAATCTTCATTGTCGAAGGGGACTCTGCCGGAGGTAGTGCGAAATCTGGTAGAGATAGAAAGATTCAGGCTATTCTTCCTTTAAGAGGTAAGATCTTGAATGTTGAAAAAGCACGTTTAGAAAGAATTCTTGGTAATGCGGAAATTAGATCTATGATTACCGCATTTGGTACTGGTATTGGTGATGAGTTTGATATCAATAAACTACGTTATCATAAGATTGTCATCATGACCGATGCCGATGTCGATGGGGGTCATATTAGAATCTTAATGTTGACTTTCTTATATCGTTACTTAAAGCCATTGATTGAGAATGGTTATGTTTATGCCGCTCAGCCACCTCTTTATTTATTAAGACATGGTAAGGATGATCATTATTTATATAGTGATTATGAGTTAGATAAACTTAAAGAAGAACTTGGTCCTAATGCGAAATATACAATTCAGCGTTATAAAGGGCTAGGTGAAATGAATCCAGAACAGCTATGGGAAACAACTATGAATCCTGAAAATCGTGTATTAAATAGAATTCAGTTAGATGATGCAATGCAGGCTGATCAGCTATTTGATATGTTGATGGGTGAACGTGTTGAACCTAGAAGAGATTTCATTAGAGAAAATGCGAAGTATGTAGAAAATCTTGATATTTAAGGAAGGAGAAAGTCATGGAACAAAGAGGTATTAAAGATATACAGTTAACAGGTGAAATGAAGAAATCATTCATGGAATATGCGATGAGTGTTATTGTGGCTAGAGCTCTTCCTGATGCGAAAGATGGTTTAAAGCCGGTACAGAGACGTATTATTCATGGTATGAATGAATTAGGCTGTTATAGTGATAAGCCTTATAAGAAGTCTGCACGTATTGTTGGGGAAGTAATGGGGAAATATCACCCACATGGTGATAGTTCTATTTATGAAGCCCTTGTACGTATGGCACAGGATTTCTCTTATAGATATATGTTAGTAGATGGACATGGTAACTTTGGTTCTATTGATGGTGATGGCGCTGCCGCAATGCGTTATACAGAATCAAGAATGTCTAAGATTGCGATGGAAATGGTAAGAGATATCAACAAGGATACTGTTGATTTTGTCCCTAACTATGATGGTGAAGAAAAGGAGCCTAATGTGCTTCCTTCTCGTATTCCAAACTTATTAATTAATGGTTCTACTGGTATTGCGGTAGGTATGGCAACAAATATTCCTTCACATAACTTAGGTGAAGTCATTGATGCGATTCTAGCGGTTTCTAAGAACCCTGATATCACAATTACAGAGTTGATGGATAATTATATCCCTGGTCCTGATTTTCCTACAGGTGCTTATATTTTAGGCCGTGGGGCTATTAAGAAAGCTTATGAGACTGGGAATGGCCTTATTGTCATGAGAGCAAAGACTGATATTGAGGATATCGGCAGCAATAAGAAAGCAATCATCGTAACTGAATTACCATATATGGTCAATAAGGCACGTTTAATTGAAAAGATTGCAGCTCATGTCAAAGAAAAGAATATCGATGGTATTACAGAATTAAGAGATGAATCTGACCGTGAAGGTATTCGTATCGTTATTGAATTAAGAAGAGATGTACAGCCAGAAGTTATTTTAAATCAGTTATATAAGTTAACTGCATTACAGACTACTTTTGGTGTCAACAATATTGCGTTAGTGAATGGTGAACCTAAGACATTGTCTTTAAAAGAAATGATTAATGTTTATTTAGAACACCAGGAAGATGTGATTCGTAGAAGAACATTATTTGATTTAAAGAAGGCAGAAGATCGTGCACATATCTTAGATGGTTTAAAGCGTGCCATTGATCAGATTGATGCGATTATTAATTTAATTAGAAGTTCTCGTACAACTGAAATCATTCAGCAGAGATTAATGGATGAATTTGATATGTCTGAAAGACAGGCAAAGGCAATCCGTGAAATGCAGTTACAAAGACTAGCTGGATTAGAAAGAGAAAAGATTGAGAATGAATTAAATGCATTATTAGAAACAATCGCAGATTTAAAAGATATTCTTGCGAATAAAGAAAGAATTATTGCGATTATTGATCAGGAACTTCTTGAAATCAAAGCCAAGTATGGTGATAAGAGAAGAACTGAAATCATCCAGGGTTCATTTGATATTGAAGATGAAGATTTAATTCCAGAAGAAGATGTCGTTATCTCTTTAACTAATAATGGTTATGTAAAACGTATGCCTATTGATACTTATAAAGCTCAAAATAGAGGTGGTAAAGGTATTAAGGGTATGAGTACAAATAATGATGATGTTGTAGATTCATTAATGAATATGTCAACACATGATGATTTATTGATCTTTACTAACTTTGGTAAGGTATATCGAATGAAGGGATATAATATTCCTGAATTTGGTAGACAAGCAAAGGGTCTTCCTATTATCAACTTATTGAATATGGATAAGGATGAACAGGTAAAGACTATGATCTCTATTACACCTTCTGAAGTAGATGAATCACATTTCTTATTCTTTGTGACTAAGGATGGTTTAGTGAAGAGAACTGGATTACCTGAATTCGAAAATATCAGACAGTCTGGTAAACTTGCCCTTACATTACGTGAAGGTGATGAATTAGTTGATGTTAAGTTAACTAATGGTAAGAGTGAAATTCTTCTTGCAGCTGCCAATGGTAAAGCAATTCGTTTTGATGAAAATGATGTAAGACCAATGGGACGTTCTGCAAGTGGTGTGAAGGGTATGAATGTAGATGATAGTCATATTATTGGTGTGACTACAAATACTGAAGGACAGAACATCTTAATCATTACTGAAAAGGGTTATGGTAAGATGTCACCACTAGAAGAATATCGTTTATCTAAACGTGGTGGTAAAGGTGTTAAGACTGTTAATATTACTGAGAAGAATGGTGAATTAGTCAGCATTAAAGCCGTAGAAGGCAATGAAGACTTAATGATCATTACAAATGAAGGTATTATTATCAGATTACCAATGGAACAGGTAAAGAGTGCTGGAAGAGCTACACAGGGTGTAAGACTTATTAAAGTAGGTGAAGGTGCTTCTGTTTCTAGTATTACAGTAGTAGATAAAGAATCGGAAGAAGAAACGACTGAAGAATAG
>UQGS01000049.1 GCA_900540685.1 uncultured Catenibacterium sp.
GATAAAATGGTGCTTTTTTGATTTAAAAAACCAACACGGTGCAAATGATGATTTAAAAGAATATTTACGGAATATTTATTAGATAACTTTATTGTGGATATATCAGATGAAAAATTTGATGATCTCATTCTATTTTACACATATGCGATTATGGGATGCATAGATCATAATTTTATTGAAAACAACAATGATATTGAATTAGAAGCACTTTTGGATAAGTTTAATACCACATTATTGATGACAAATCCCCTTAAAGCAAGTAAGCAGTCTAGATAGAAGACTGCTTTTTTACGTTAATGTATGATTGAAAAGTGAATATAAATACATTATAATATAACTAGTGCTTTTTAGCACTTTTATACATAGGACACGGAGGGCTTTTATATGAATTTAATTGAAGTCTTGACCTATGTTCTTGTGTTTGTCTTAGGTGCAGGATGTTATTATATGTATATCCGTTTGAAGATTTCTAAAGCAAACGCAGATGCCAAAACAATTGTTGAAGAAGCTAATACAAAAGCAGACAATCTCATTAAAGAAGCAACGCTTGATGCAAAAACAAAAGCTTATGAATATAAGCTTGAAGCTGAAAAAGAAGCAAAGCAGCAGCGCTTAGAATTGACTAAGTTTGAAAATAAGCTATTACAACGTGAACAGAACATCGACCGTAGAGATATTTCTTTACAGGGGAAGGAAGATGCTCTTGAAGCAAGAAGCCAACAATTAAATAAGAAAAAGGCGGAACTAGAGGTCAAGGAAGAAAAGCTACAGCATCAGATTGATGAAAAGGTAGCCGAACTTGAAAAAATTGCAGCTATGTCTGCACAGGAAGCAAAAGCTGAACTCTTTAAACAAGTAGAACAGCGTATGGAGACTGAAGTCACTGCTTATATCAAAGAACAAGAAGATGAAGCAAAGACTAAAGCTTCATTATTTGCGAAGGATATTATTGCGAATGCCTTGAATCGTTATTCTCAGGAAGAAGTCATTGAACGCACAGTCAGTGTTGTAGCACTTCCAAGTGAAGAAATGAAGGGACGTATTATCGGTCGTGAAGGTCGTAATATTAAAGCAATTGAAAATGCGACTGGTGTAGATCTTATTATCGATGATACTCCAGAAGTCATTACATTATCATGTTTTGATCCAATTCGTCGTGAAGTGGCTCGTTTATCACTTGAAACACTTATTCATGATGGACGTATCCAGCCAGGACGTATTGAAGAAGTAGTCGCTAAGACTAAGAAGGATTTAGATGATACTATTTTAAAGGCAGGGCAGGATGCTGTCTTTGAATTAGGTTTATCAAGAATGAATAAAGAACTTGTCATGATGATTGGTAAGTTAAAATATCGTACAAGTTATGGTCAGAATGCTTTACAGCATTCAATCGAAGTGGCTCATTTTGCAGGAATTATGGCCGCTGAACTTGGATTAAATCAGCAGCTTGCAAAGCGTGCAGGTTTATTACATGACTTAGGTAAAGCAGTTGACCATGAAATGGAAGGAAGTCACGTTGAATTAGGCGCTAAATTCGCTAAGAAATTTGGTGAGAATGCGACTGTTATCAATGCGATTGAATCACATCATGGTGATGTTCCAGCAACATCAATTATTGCAGTACTGATCTCTGCAGCAGATACATTATCAGCTGCAAGACCTGGCAGTAGAAGTGAAAAAATTGAAAATTATATCCAGAGACTTGAAAAACTTGAAGAATTACCTAAACAGTTTGAAGGTGTGGATAAGGTATTTGCCATCCAGGCAGGTCGTGAAATCAGAGTCATTGTTAATCCAGAAAAGATTGATGACTTAAAAGCACATAAACTTGCAAGAGATGTCAAAGACAAGATTGAAACTGAACTCACTTACCCAGGACATATTAAAGTAACTGTGATCCGTGAGATTCGTGCTAATGAAATAGCAAAGTAGATAGGATCAAACCTATCTACTTTTTATTTAAGGATGTGAATAAAAATGAATATATTATTTATAGGCGATATTTTTGGCAAAACTGGACGTAAGATGATTGCAACCTACTTACCAAAAATAGTAGAAAAATATAGTGTAGAATGTGTTATTGCGAATGGCGAGAATACAAGCCATGGTAAAGGATTACTACAGAAGCATTATGATGAATTACTCTCTCATGGCATTTCTTTAATTACAATGGGGAATCATACATATTCTAAGAAAGAAATATTTGATTATATTGATGAAGCTGACAAGCTCATTGTCCCATTAAATAAGCCTCTTGCAATGCCAGGTGTAGGTTCTAGAATGATTGAAGTTAAAGGAAAGAAGATCAGAGTCACTAATCTACTTGGTCTCACATTTATGGATGGTAAGCCTCAGAACCCTTTTGAAGCAATTGAACCAGTTCTAGAAAACGATGAGAGTGATATTCATATCATTGATTTCCATGGTGAAGCAACAAGTGAAAAGATTGCCTTTGGTTATTATGTGGATGGACGTGTGAGTGCAGTGCTTGGTACACATACTCATGTGCCTACAGGAGATGAAAAGATCTTACCAAATGGTACAGCATTTCAATGTGATGTAGGTATGACAGGACCTTATGAAAGTGTTATTGGCTGTGAAAAGGAAGCAATCATTGAACGTAGTGTTAAAGGTATTATGACACCTTTCAGGGTTGTTGAAGATGAAGGACAGTTCTGTGCGACATTACTTCATTTTGATGGAAACAAGTGTACAAACATTGAAAGAATCAGAATTGATCCACAGGTAAAGTTTAAGTAAAAACAAAAGAAAGCGTCTTCACTTTTTCTTGAAAATACAGTATAATGTTTTTAGTTATGAAGGAGGACGTAATTTTATGGCTAAATGTAAAATTTTAATGCAGACTGCACAGGTGCAGAAGTTAATTACTTTTTTTGATGGATATAAGGATGACAAAGTAGATTTAAAATATGTAAGCAAAGCTGGTATCAAGGCTACTTTTGAATGTGAAACAGAATTATCTCCAGAAGATGCTGCTTCTCATTGTAAGTCTTTATTCAAGAAGACTCCAGAAGGAAGTTATATGTACTTCTCAATCCAGCCTGACGGTTTCTTTGGATAAGATACATGATAAGGCACAGGAAATATTCCTGTGCTTTTTATTTTAGAAGGGAGAATTTATGGATATTAAAGTCGTTATAGGGCAGATGATTGTATTATTTGCCTTGATGGGGTTAGGCTTTTTATTATATCGAGTCAATATTCTAGACCTCAATACAAATAGTAAACTGACTTCTCTTGTTTTATCTGTCACTACACCATGTATGGTATTAAATTCTGTCTTATGTACAGAAAAGTACAGTGACTCCAAAACAATCTTTACTATTCTAGGTATTGCGGTCGTTACATATTTTCTCACACCATTTATTGGTATACTTATTAATAAATTATTACATGTACCAAATAATCAAACAGGATTATATGTCTTTATGACAGTATTCTCTAATATTGGCTTTATTGGTTATCCAATCATGAAAGCAATATTTGGAAATGACTCTGTTTTCCATACATCTTTATTTGGTATGGTTTTTAATATTATGCTTTTTACTTTAGGGGTATATCTTATTGGTATTGGGCAGCAGGGAAACAATAAGCTAAATTTAAAGAACTTAATTACACCTGGTGTGATCTGTTCTTTCTTAGCACTTATTCTTTATTTATTGCATATAAGAGCACCTCAAATTGTAACTGATTTTACAAGCATGGTAGGTGATATGACTACACCTCTTGCAATGATTATTATTGGTGTTACATTAGGAGCTATGAATATCAAGGAAGTATTCAATGAATTACGTGTTTATATTTATACAATAGTGAAACAGTTAATACTACCAATTATTGCTTATCCGATTATTGCGTTTTTAATCAAGGATAACTATTTAAGAGGACTTACTCTTGTTATGTTATCTATGCCAGTAGGAAGTTCTGCTGTCTTGTTTACAAATAAGTATGGTGGCGATAGTGAACTAGCAGCTAAGACAATCTTTATGACAACATTGATCTCTGTTTTTACTATCCCATTAGTTGTCTATATGTTTTTAATTTAACACTTTTACCCCGATTTAGGGGGTTTTTTTATTGATGGGTATTTGTTATAATGGTGTCGAAAAGGAGCGTTTATGAAAGATTATAGTAAATATTTTAAAGGTCCTTCTTTAAAGGATGCACGTTCTAGAGGACGTACTGAAGTACAGCATTTAGACGATGCATTTGAGATTCCTGCAGATATGGTGGGCATTGGAAAAGGACAGACATATTATATCCAGACTTATGGATGTCAAGCGAATGAAAGAGATACTGAAACGTTATCAGGTATCTTAGAAATGATGGGTTATACTCATACTGATGAAGTGAAACAGGCAGATGTTGTATTATTAAATACCTGTGCAATCAGAGAAAATGCAGAAGAAAAAGTATTTGGTAAGATTGGTTACTTGAAGAATATCAAGAAGACTAGACCAAATCTGATTTTTGGTGTATGTGGCTGTATGGCACAGGAAGAAGTGGTTGTTAATAAGATTCTAGAGAAATTCCCTCAGGTTGATCTTATTTTCGGTACACATAATATTCACCGTCTTCCAGTCTTATTGAAACAGGCAATGTTAGAAAAGGAACTTGTTCTTGAAGTCTGGTCTAAGGAAGGGGATGTTATTGAAAATCTTCCAAGTCATCGTGCCAATAACTATAAGGCATGGGTGAATATCATGTATGGATGCAATAAGTTCTGTACTTATTGTATTGTCCCTTATACAAGAGGTAAGGAACGTTCTCGTGAATTAGATGAAATCATCAAGGAAGTAGAAGAATTAAAGAATAGCGGCTATAAAGAAATCACATTACTTGGACAGAATGTTAATTCTTATGGTAAGGATTTAAATAACGGTACAGACTTTGCCACTTTATTAGAAGCTGTCGCAAAGACTGGTATTGACCGTATTCGTTTCACTACAAGTCATCCTTGGGACTTTAATGCAGATATGATTGATATTATTGCGAAGTATGATAATATCATGCCTTCTATCCATTTGCCTGTCCAGTCAGGAAATGATGATGTTTTACAGCTAATGGGTAGACGTTATTCAAAGGAAAGCTATTTAAAGCTCTTTGATATGATTAAAGAAAAGATTCCTGATTGCACTGTGACAACAGATATTATTGTTGGTTTCCCAAATGAAACAGAAGAACAGTTCCAGGATACTTTATCTTTATATAACTATTGTAAATATGATCTTGCTTATACATTTATTTATTCACCTAGAGAAGGTACTCCAGCTGCAAAAATGGAAGACAATGTTCCTCTAGCTGATAAAGAACAGCGTTTATATCGCTTGAATGAGCTAGTAAATAAGTATGCAAATGAAGCCAATCAGAAATACTTAGGTCAGGTTGTAAAAGTACTTGTAGAAGGTCCATCTAAGAAGAACCCAGATGTCTTATCAGGTTATACAGAACATAACAAGTTAATTAATTTTAAAGGTGATGCCTCAATGGTAGGTCAAATTGTTGATGTTCGTGTCACTGAAGCAAAGACATGGGCACTCACTGGGGAACAGATTGAAAGCAATAACTAGAGATAAAGCAGACGCTTTAAATAAGCTGATTTTAAATGATCCACTTATTCAGGAATTTAAGAGATATGAAGAGGCTTTAAAAGCACGTCCTGAATTATTGGCTTTAGAAGATGAAATCAAACAGGAGAGTCAGATTATTCTTAAAAAGAAGGCACTTGGTGAATTAACTGACCGGGAGCTGAAGGCTTATGAAGCGAAGAAAGAATACTTTGAAAATCATCCTTTGATAGTGAATTATTTAAATCTAAAAAGTGAAGTAAATGATTACCTTATACAAGTTGAAACAATCATCAATGAAGAATTAGTAAAAGCTATTGACTAAATGTTTTTAAATGTTTATTATTGAACTAATTTATATAAAAAGGAGATTATTATGGCACATATTTTTAATGAACCCTCACACACTTTTAATGAATATTTATTGATTCCTGGTTATTCTAGTGAAGAATGCCAGCCACAGAATGTTAGTTTAAAGACACCTTTAGTTAAATTCAAGAAAGGTGAAGAACCAGCACTTTCATTAAATATCCCTCTTGTATCTGCAGTTATGCAGGCTGTATCTGATGATGGTATGGCAGTTGCTTTAGCAAGAGAAGGTGGATGTTCATTTATCTACGGTTCACAGACAATTGAATCACAGGCAGCAATGGTAAGACGTGTTAAAAACTATAAGGCAGGTTTCGTACCAAGTGATTCTAACTTAAGCGCTAATGATACATTAGCAGATGTTCTTGCACTTAAAGAAAAGACAGGTCATTCTACTATGGCTGTTACTGAAGATGGTACAGCAAATGGCCGTTTAGTTGGTTTAGTAACTGGTAGAGATTACCGTGTCAGCCGCATGGATGAAGACGAAAAAGTTGTTAATTTCATGACACCTTTTGATAAGTTAGTATGCGGACATAAAGATATTACTTTAAAAGAAGCAAATGATATTATCTGGGAAAACAAATTAAATGCTTTACCAATTATCGATGATGATAACAGACTTCTTTATTTCGTATTCAGAAAGGATTATGAATCAAGAAAATCAAATCCTAATGAATTATTAGATGAATCTAAACGTTATGTTGTTGGTGCTGGTATTAACACAAGAGACTTCGCAGAAAGAGTTCCTGCATTAATTGAAGCAGGTGTAGATGTATTATGTATCGACTCTTCTGAAGGTTATTCAGCTTGGCAGGCTAACACTATTGCATGGATCAGAGAACACTATGGTGATACTGTAAAAGTTGGTGCTGGTAACGTTGTAGATGGTGAAGGATTCAGATTCTTAGCAGAAGCTGGTGCTGACTTCATTAAGATCGGTATCGGTGGAGGATCTATCTGTATCACTCGTGAACAGAAAGGTATCGGTAGAGGTCAGGCTACTGCAACTATCGAAGTCGCTGAAGCAAGAGATGCTTACTATAAAGAAACTGGTATTTATATCCCAATCTGTTCAGATGGTGGTATCGTTCATGATTACCATATGACATTAGCTTTAGCTATGGGTTCTGACTTTATCATGTTAGGTCGTTACTTCTCTCGTTTTGATGAATCACCAACTAACAAGGTAAACATCAATGGTCAGTATATGAAAGAATACTGGGGTGAAGGTTCTGCACGTGCTAGAAACTGGCAGAGATATGACTTAGGTGGAGATAAGAAGCTTTCATTTGAAGAAGGTGTAGATTCTTATGTACCATATGCTGGTAGCTTAAAAGATAACGTTGGTTTATCATTAAGCAAAATGAAGCATACAATGTGTAACTGTGGTGCACTTACAATTGCTGAATTACAGGAAAAAGCGAAGATCCAGCTTGTGTCTGCTACTTCAATTGTTGAAGGTGGCGCACATGACGTATTATTAAAGGATTCTTCAAATTC
The DNA here is from genome assembly GCA_900540685.1 of uncultured Catenibacterium sp. GTDB lineage: Bacteria > Bacillota_I > Bacilli_A > Erysipelotrichales > Coprobacillaceae > Catenibacterium. The sequence continues at coordinate 7,461 of UQGS01000049.1, forward strand.
AGGTAACAGATAATAGGAGGATGGAAGGAATAATATTCCTTCCATTTTTATCTTTAGGGGGAATGTTTATGATGATTAATAAAGAAAGGCTTGTTCAGACATTTTGTGAAATGGTTTCTATTGACAGTGAATCCTATCATGAAAAGCAGATGAAAGACTATTTAATGAAGGTATTTAAAGAATGTCATATGGAATGTATTGAGATGCCTATAGAAGGCTTTGAAGCAGGAAATATCTATGCTGTATTGAAAGGTAGTACAAATAAAGAACCAGTGATGTTTTCAGGACATATGGATACAGTATCTCCTGGTAATGGAAAACATGCTATTATTCATGAAGATGGACGTATTACAAGTGATGGGTCAACTGTTTTAGGTGCGGATGATGTTTCTGCACTTGCGTCTTATATTGAAGCTATTCGTACAATACAAGAGAAGAATATACCTCATGGAGATATAGAACTTGCGATTAGTGTCGCTGAAGAACCTTATGATGCAGGAAGTGCGTATTATGATTTTAGTCGTATCAAGTCACGGATGGGCTATACATTCGATTTAGCAGGTAAAGTAGGCTTGGCAGCTTTAGAAGCACCTTCTATTATTTCATTTAAGATTAGTGTAAAAGGGAAAAGTGCTCATGCAGGCTTTAATCCTGAAGATGGTATTCACGCTTTAAAGATTGCTTCAAGTGCCATCAGTCGTATTCCTAATGGTCATGTCAATAACAACACAACAGTCAACTTTGGTACAATTACTGGTGGTGAAGGCAGAAACATTGTCCCTAGAGAAGTTATTCTTACTGGAGAAATAAGAAGCTTTGATCATCAAGATGCATTAAAATGGAGCAAGCATATAAAGAATATCTTTGAAGAAGAAGCGGCTAAAGAACATGCACGTATAGAATACAGTGATTATGTACATATTGAAGCATATAAGATTGATGAAGATGAAGAGGTTGTTGAACGCTTTAAACGTGCCTGTGAAGAGCTTAATTTAGCACCAAAGCTTATTTCTACTCATGGTGGATCTGATAACAATAGATTTGTAAAAGTTGGCATCAGAGGAATAGTTGTTGCCTGTGCGATGAATGACTGCCATAGTGTAAGTGAATATACCACAATAGATGAATTAGAAAAGAGTACTCTATTAGCATTACATCTTATGATTGATTAAAAATATGTTATAATGGGGTAGTTAGGAGTGAGTATCATTTTGAAAAAAGAAAAATACTCTCCCATGATGGAGAAATATTTAGAATTAAAGAAGGACCACCAGGATGCTATTGTGATGTATCGTATTGGTGATTTCTATGAAATGTTTTTTGATGATGCAGCGATTGCCTCTAAAGCATTAAATCTTGCTTTAACAGGTAAAAATGCAGGTGTTAAAGAACGTGTGCCAATGTGTGGTGTACCATTTCATGCTGCAAGTGGTTATGTAGAAGAACTAGTCAAACAAGGTCATAAGGTTGTCATTGTAGAACAGCTTTCTGATCCTAAAGCCAAGGGTCTTGTAGAAAGAGGAGTTGTACAGATTGTTACACCTGGTACTTTAATGGATTTTAAGTTAAATGAGAAGGTGAATAACTTCATTGGGGCATTAGGTGTCTTTGATTTCTCATATACACTTGCTTATGCTGATTTATCTACAGGTGAATTCTATTGTTTAAATCTAGAAAAGAAGGAACATTTATTACGCAATAAGATTGAATCATTGGGTATTAAAGAGATTGTTGTAGAAGATGATTCTATTCATATTGATGGCGTGATGATGTCTTGCTTTAAGAATGAAACAATTAAAGACAACTATAAGAAGATTTTTGAGAATATCAATGATTTAAAACAGATTAAGGTATGTGCTAATCTGTTAAATTATATGATTGATACACAAAAGAGAGAATTAGAATATATTCAGACAATTGTAGAAGTAAAACAGGAAGATTATGTTTATATGGAAAGTGTCACAAAGAAGGCACTTGAACTCACTAAGAATGCGAATAATGAGAAATATGGTACTTTATTATGGCTATTAGACCATACGCATAGTGCGATGGGTGGACGTTTATTGAAACAATGGATTGATCAGCCTCTTATTTCTCAAGAGAAAATTGAAGAAAGACTGGATCTTGTAGAGGTGTTTATGGATAACCCTCTTGATAGAGATACAGTGGTCCATATGATTGATGATATCTATGATATTGAAAAGCTGGCTTCTCGAGTCGCTTTTGGAAATGTCAATGCGAGAGATTTGAAGTGGATCTGTTCTTCTTTGAAAAAGATTCCTGAATTAAAACAAGAACTATTAAGTCTTGATCATCCTCAATTAAATGAGCTTGCGATGCAGCTTGTAGATTTATCACCTATTATTCATACAATTGATGAAGCGATTGTAGATGACCCACCTTTAGTGATTAAAGAAGGAAATATCATTAAGGATGGATATAATAAGGAATTAGATGAATTACGCGATATTCGTAAGAATGGTAAGAAATGGCTAATGTCTTTTGAAGAAAAAGAAAAAGAACGTACAGGTATTAAAGGTCTTAAAATAGGTTATAACCGTGTCTTTGGGTATTATATTGAAGTCACTAAAAGCTACTTACCTTTAGTGAAGGATGAATTCAACTATACAAGAAAACAGAGCTTATCTAATGCAGAAAGATTTGTGACTCCAGAACTTAAGGATATGGAAAACAAGATTCTTTCAGCACAGGATCGAATTGCGGCATTAGAATATGAAATATTTACTCAAGTAAGACAATATATCAAGGGTTATGTTCATGAAATACAGGATGTCGCAAAGATTGTAGCCAAAGTAGATGTATATAGTACTTTTGCAGATGTCTCAAGTTATAACCGTTATGTACGTCCTTCTTTTAATTGTGATCATATTATCCAGATAGAAAAAGGAAGACATCCAGTTGTAGAAAAAGTGATTCCTGAAGAAAGCTATGTAAAAAATGATGTCTCTTTAGGTGAAGAGGCTAAAATCATGTTGATTACTGGTCCGAATATGGGTGGTAAATCCACTTATATGCGTCAGATGGCCTTGATTATGATTATGGCTCAGATTGGATGCTTTGTCCCTGCAAATAGCGCAAATCTTCCTGTCTTTGATGCAATATTTACACGTATTGGTGCCAGTGATGATCTGATCAGCGGTCAGTCTACATTCATGGTAGAAATGCTGGAGGCAAATAATGCCTTGAAATATGCCACTGAAAATTCACTTATTATCTTTGATGAAATAGGTAGAGGTACAGCTACATTTGATGGAATGGCACTTGCTCAGGGTATTCTAGAATATATAGCGACACATAATCATTCATTAACTTTCTTCTCAACGCATTATCATGAATTAACACGTATGGAAGGTGCTTCTATTAAGAATGTTCATGCGGGTGCTGATATTTCTAATGATTCTATACGTTTCTTATATCATATTGAAGATGGACCTTCAGGTCAGTCATATGGTATTAATGTTGCTAAACTAGCTAAATTACCTGATGAAGTGATCGTACGTGCAGATGCGATATTAAAATCATTAGAAGATAACAACATAGAAGAAAAACTGCAGAATGTAGAAGCTGCGCCAGTAATCAAAACAAGCGCGGTTGAAGAAACACTTAAAGGCATTGATCCAATGAGTTTATCACCACTTGATGCCTTAAGCACATTAATTGAATTAAAGAAGATGTTGTAGGAGATTATATGGGACATATTAGACAATTAAGTGACAATCTAGCAAATAAGATTGCAGCAGGAGAAGTTGTTGAACGTCCTGCAAGTGTAATTAAGGAACTAACAGAAAATAGTATTGATGCTAAAGCGAAAAGTATCACTATTCTAGTAGAACAGGGTGGTACAAGCAGTATGTCTGTTATTGATGATGGGATAGGAATGAATCGTGCAGATGCACTGTTATGTTTTAGTCGTCATGCGACAAGTAAGATTGTTGATGAAAATGATTTATTCAATATCACAACGCTAGGCTTTAGAGGAGAAGCCATTCCTTCTATTGCCTCTATTAGTGTCTTCACCCTTGAAACAAGTGATGGAGAAGAAAATACAAAAGTAGAATATGAATTTGGACAAAGAAAGAATGTAGACAGTGTGGCAATGAATCGTGGTACGAAGATCACTGTTGAACGAATTTTCCAGAATGTACCTGCAAGACTTAAATATATGAAGTCTATTAATGCGGAATTTGCAGCTATTTACTCTTATGTAGAACGTCTTGCCTTAGCTCATCCTGAAATTTCTTTTACTCTTGTTCATGACCATAAAACTATATTCAAAACGAACGGTAGAAACAATTTGCTTGAAGTAATCAGTGAAATTTATGGTGTACCTGTCGCAAAAAATATGATTCATGTTGATTTTGGAAATGAAGAATTTCATGTGTCAGGCTATATTTCTAAGATAGATACATCACGTTCTTCTAAGAATCATATTGTAACTCTTGTTAATCACCGTTATGTCAAGAATATGAAAACAATCAACACAATCAATGAAGTCTATCGTCGTTATCTTGCAGATAAAAGATTTCCTATCGCAGTATTAGAGATTGATGTAGATCCATATCTTGTAGATGTGAATGTCCATCCAGCTAAGTTAGAAGTTCGTTTCTCTAAAGAAACAGAACTTAAGGAATTACTACTTAAAGGCTTAGAAGAAGCTTTATCAAAAAAGAATCTCACATATAAGCCTTCTACAAGAGAAACAGAAAAAGCATCCTTTAAACCAAGTCTTGCTCAGATGACTATTCCTCTAGAAGAAGTATTTGAAGAGGAAAAAGAAGAGCCTATTATTGAAACAGTTCAAGAAGACTTACCTGTCTACGAACCAGAGAAAATAGAAGTGAAAGAATCTCCAAAAGAAGAACCACTTAAACCTATCAAAGAAAAAATCAAAGTTATTGGACAAACAAGAGGTACTTATATTCTAGGAGAAAATGAAAGAGGCTTTTATATCGTTGATCAGCACGCAGCGCAGGAACGTATTAATTATGAATATTTCTTGAATAAGTTCTCTCATCCTGATTTATCCATCCAGCCAATGATTGTTCCTCTTACTTTCGAATATCCTGAAAGTGAATGTTTAGTTATTGATGAACATAAAGAACTATTAGAAAATGTAGGCATTCACCTTGAATCATTTGGACGTCATTCCTATATCGTACGTGGCTTACCTTTATGGATGAAGAATATTGATGAGAAGATCTTTATTGATGAAATGATTCAAGAAGTATTAAATAATCAAAGTGTAGATATTGTTGCTATGCAGGAACATGCGATTGCGACACTTGCCTGCAAGGCAAGCGTAAAGGGAAATACATATCTCACAACACAGGATATGCAGACCATTGTAGATAATTTAATGCGTTGTGATAATCCTTATGTCTGTCCTCATGGCAGACCAACCATCATATTCTATAGTGATTATGAAATAGAAAAGTTATTTAAGAGGGTTGTCGTATGAAAAAAGTAATTGCAGTTTGTGGACCTACAGCCGTAGGTAAAACCCGTATGGGTGTTTCTTTAGCAGAAGCACTTCATGGAGAAGTTATTAGTGGAGACTCTATGCAGATCTACCGTACAATGGATATTGGAACAGCTAAAGTAACTGAAGAAGAAATGCAGGGTATTACGCATCATATGATTGATATCAAGAATCCTGACGAAACATTTTCTGTCAGCGAATTCCAAAAAGAAGTACGCCATTATATCGATACAATCGATATGCCTATTGTTGTTGGGGGAACAGGTCTTTATATCAAGGGGGCTCTTTATGACTATACTTTTGAAGAAACAGAATCTAAACATGATGAAATCAAAGAGAAATATGCACATTATACAAATGAAGAATTGCATCACTTTTTAGCATCCTTTGATCCTCAATCAGCATTAGATCTACATCCTAATAATCGTCAAAGAGTACTTCGTGCAATAGAAATTTATGAAGAATCAGGTAAAAGAAAAAGTGATATTTTAGAAGCTCAGGAACATAAGCCTGTCTATGATATCTATTTTGTTGGTCTTACATTACCTCGTCCTGTTCTTTATGAACGTATCAACAAGCGTGTTGATTTAATGATAGAACAGGGATTAGAAGATGAAGTAAGAGCTATTTATGATTCTGGTTTATCACGTAATGCACAGTCTATGAAAGCCATCGGCTATAAAGAATGGTTTGATTACTTTGAAGGTTCAAAAACTAAAGAACAGGTTATTGAAGAAATCAAGAAACATTCACGTAATTATGCGAAAAGACAATATACATGGTTTAATAATCAGTTTGATGTACATTGGTATGATGTTAATCTAGAAGATTTTGATTCAACAATCCAGTCAGTATTAACAGATATCAAAGAATGGTATGAAAAAGGATAAGTCTCATTTAACGAGGCTTATCCTTTTTGAGTTTTCTAATATTAGTTGTTCTACCATGCTTAAGAATTCTCTGGTAATTCTCAGTCAATGACTTCTCATAACGGCTTGTCAGCCATGGCACATAGAACTGTTCATCCTTGATTTCATCAGGAAGATATTGGAGATATTCCCATAAATCAGGTCTATGATAATCATAACGATCTTCTTCGGCAATACCAACAGGTGTTAAACGAATATATTGAGGTGCTTTGTGAGGTTCATTGTGGTAGGAAGCAAGAGCTGCATCAATCGCATCTTCACTCGATCTTGATTTAGGTGATAGAGCTAATTCTATGATAACACTCGCAAGAGGAATTCTTGCTTCGGGAAATCCGATTGTCTTAGCAGCCTGAAAAGCAAGCACTGTACGCATACAGGCATTAGGGTTTGCGAGACCTATATCCTCATAAGCTGTTGTGATAAGTCTTCTTTCAAGAGATTCAATATCACCTGCATCAATCAGCTTTGCGAAATAATAGAGAGCACCATTAGGATCAGATCCTCTAATAGATTTCTGTAATCCACTTAACGTATCATAATATTGATCCTCGTCTTTGTCGAATTGCATATTGGCACGAGGCACAGCTTCTTTTATTGTCTCTAATGTGATATGTGTATCAGGTGCATAAATAGTTGCAAGTTCTAAGCAATTATAAGCATAACGTACATCACCACTGCTCATTCTCGCAATATAATCATAAACATCTTCATCTATTTCATATTGGTTATTTAATCCTCTTTCACTCACTGCTGCTCTTTGACATGCTTCAACAATCTCTTGATTATTTAGAGGCTTGACTTCACATAGATGACATCTTGAACGGATTGCAGGATTAATCGAATGGTAAGGATTAGCTGTTGTACATCCAGCGATGATCAGTAGACCACTTTCAATATAAGGTAATAAATGATCCTGTTTATCTTTATTTAAACGATGTACTTCATCCACAATGACAAAAAGTCCTTCTGAAAGCTTTGCTTCCGTAATGATCTGATCCATTTCCTTTTTATTGCCTGTAGAGGCATTAAAGATACGGTAAGGAATATTCAAATCATGAGCAAGTGCCTTTGCCATAGTTGTTTTCCCACAACCAGGAGGGCCATATAAAATAATGGACATCGGATGGTCCTTCTTTACAAACTGTTTAAGTAATTTATTATCTCCTACTAGATGCTTCTGTCCAATTACATCATCAAGTCCAATTGGACGCATAGAATCTGCCAGTGTCTTATGAATCATAGTTTATTTCCTTTCGTTTTAGAATCATGTATAATTATAACATGATTTTGTAAGGAGAGAATAACATGAAAATTGTTTTACAGAGAGTAAAAGAAGCCAGTGTCACAATTGATGGAGAAGTACATGGTGCTATTGGAAAAGGTTATATGGTTTTAGTTGGTTTTAATAACGAAGATACACATGAAATCATTGACCGCCTTGTCGAAAAGGTGATCCACTTAAGAGTATTTGAAGATGAAAATCAGAAAATGAATCGTTCACTACTTGATGTAGAAGGTTCTATTTTATCTATTTCACAGTTTACTTTATATGCAGACTGCCACAAGGGAAGAAGACCAAGCTTTATTGATGCCGCTAAACCAGATATCTCTTCACCACTTTATGATTACTTTAATGAAAGTTTAAGAAATCAAGGAGTCCATGTAGAAACAGGAATCTTTGGTGCTGATATGAAATGCGCATTAATTAATGATGGTCCAGTCACTATTGTATTAGATAGTGATGAGATCATACCTCATAAATAATCCATATATACGGTAATAGGAGGGCATGTAAGCCCTCTTTTCACTTTTTTCACAAAAAATGAATAAAATCATAAAAAATGCTTTACAAGTCAAATGAATGGTGGTAGTATAAGTGAGCACTCCGGTGAGGAGCGCGGACAGAACATTGAAAACTGAACAGATACACGTCAGATTTATTTGAAAACAATTAA
>UQGS01000050.1 GCA_900540685.1 uncultured Catenibacterium sp.
ATTATACCATAAAATATAGTATAAAGTAAAGCATGCATTAATGCCCATACGTGCAGGCATGCATATCTAAAGTTTCCATATCAATTTTTGCCTGCATCGTATAATTATAAGACGGAGTTGAAACCTCGCAATCAATAATATAATCCCTTCCATCATCATCTACGGTATAGCTTATAACACTATCTTCTATCTCATACGTATCACTAAGTAATATATCCTGATCAATTGTAGAACGCCAATGATGTCTTAAAAGTATCTCTATGCGTCTTTGCTGATTCATCATTCTTTGATAGCGAGTGAGTTCATATTGTCTTGTTATAAGCGTACAATAGCTAAATAGACTTGTAAACATGATAAGAAATATAACCAATACCACCTGTAATATACTTCCTCTACTCCTCATCATTGACTTCCTGCTTTCTATATAAATCACAAATCATATAGGTATATTTATGTTTGCCTCTTGTGATAGTCATATACATATAGGCTTCTCTTTCAAAGAAGATTACATCATCTATATCAGTGATAAGAATTTCATACCCAGGTGTTTTAACAAGCCTCCTTTTATCAAAGATGATGGTATTCTCATCTCCCTTTTCATCATAATAGCCAATATCTTCACTATACGTCTTTATTTTAGAGACAAGAAGATAATCTGCGAGCTGTTTAGCCCCTACCGCAATATCCTGATTATTTGTAACGACTGGTACCTTTAATACACGTACAATAGAAGGCACATTCAATACAATCATTAAACAAATAGATAGAGATAATAACATTTCTACTAATGTAAAGCCTTTTTGAGTTTTGATTGAAGATCATCTCCTCCCTCAGAAATTCGTAATTCCTGTTTATTGTAGTTTTCCTGAGCCTGTCTAAATCTCACCTGTGCTTTATTCAATACAGTAAAAGAGCCTACAAAATAGACAACAATCATCAAATAAATGGATAAGGCAAACAGTGATTCGATCAAGGTATTCCCCTTTTGATTATGTAACATAGTACGCTCCACTTCCTAACTGAAAGACAAACTTCTTTGTATGGTATGGTGTCTTTAACACTAACGTCTTAGCTATTTTAATACGTCCATGATCATTAAATGAAAAAGTATGATTTGTCAGAAATGTATACCCTTCTTCTAAATTCAGTGTTTTATCCTCTTTACCTATTAAATCAATACGATGATTAGACACGGATACCTTTACTGTTTCTTTCTCTACTATAGCCATCGCCCTTGCTTCATCAAACATTGCTTTTATAAGGGCTATTTCTTCTTCCTCATTGATATTACGGGTATGAAGCATCATACAAAGTGATGATAAAAAGATTGTAATAGATAATACAAATAACATTTCAATAACAGTGAATCCTTTCTTATACATAAGCCTGTCCATTTGATATATAGATAGATTTTCCATTAGGACATGTAGCCTGCTTTTGAGTTAAATAAGGATTAGAACCAGATGTCAATTGAGAAATACTGGTAGGTAATTCATCATGTTCTATCTGATAAAGAATAATTTGTGAATTCACTACTTCTACCTGTGCTTCACATCCTTTTCCCTTTACTACATTATTCTTACTTGTAACATTAGGAATAACGAGTAATAAAATAACTAGAATAACCGAAATACAGAATATCATCTCAATAAGCGTAAAACCTGCTTTATTATTTTTCATAGAACCTCCTAAATATCTCCAATAACATTCATCATCGGTATAATAACTGCAACATATATTGTGATGACGAAAAATGCGACAAAACCATAAACAACTGGTACAAAGAATTTTGTAAACTTATTCACTGCATATGTGATCTGTTCCTGAGAAATATCTAAATAGCTTCTCATTGAGCCTATTTCATCAGGATTCTTTAAAAACATCTTATACATAGAGACAAAGAGATGATCAAAATAAGGAAAACCATCAATAATATCTTCTAACTGTTCTCCTTCCTTTAATCTCGTATGAATCTCATACAATACAATCTTAATATCACTTTGAGTCATACTCTCATTGAGCATTGTAATAATCGTATTAGAATCAATATGATCTTCTAGTAATTCATTAAAGTAGAGACAGAACTTAAAAGTGAAGTATTTCTGGATATACTTCTTCAAGAAGGGCATCTTAAGGTAACGTTCAATAATCCAGTACTTCTTTTTCTTCAAGGACATAAGAAAATAAATAAAAGAAATAATAAGTGCTGCTAGTACACCAATAATAAGAATAGGTATCAAACGAATAATAAAGAATAGAATAGTGAAGCTTAAAGAAGGATTCATCCCAAATGAACTAAAGAGTGATGTGACCTTAGGAAAGAGAATAAATGTCGCAAATAATGAGAAAAAGAGCAGAAACACAATAAGTATTAAAGGATATGTCATCTGTGCAATCAGTTTTTTCTTCATCGAATATATTTCATTATATATTTTCAAACTGTTCTTAATCGCTTCAGAAATAGTAGAACGCATAGAAAAGAAGGTAAAGAACTCAATAAATAAGGATGGAAGTTGAGGATCTAGCAGAGCGACTGTAAGATCCTCACCATCATATATTTTCTGTAATATGGTATCAATACTGGGATGGTTATTGATATCCTTACAAATAAGTAATGTTTCTTCTATTCCATATCCCTGCTCTAATAGATTGGATAAGTTTTCTAGAAATAAAAGATCATTGTCCATTTAATTCATCCTTAAACAAGTATTGATCACAATGCTTCTCTTTAATAAGCATGAGCGCATTATCCTTAAATGAGGGATAGCTGACAATATGATCTAGAAAATACTCTCTAATCTGTGTCTTGTTCATTGTTTCAGGGAGTATAATGACTTTCCTATTCCTTCTATCATATTTAATACGCTGTGTAACAACGCCAATGAGTACATCCTCTAAATCTGTTTCATTAATACCTAGATTCAACATTCTCTTAATCACCAATAAAGAATTGCTGGCATGAATAGTAGATAATACTAGATGTCCTGTTAAAGCACATGTAATTGCAAGCTTAGCCGTCTTCTCATCTCTAATTTCACCAATCATTATCACATCTGGATCATGTCTTAAAATCTGCTTTAACGAATTATAGTAATCAATTCCCATACTTTCATTCATCTCTATCTGTAAACAGTGTTCTTTGACAATTTCTATTGGATCCTCCAATGTGACAACATTCCTACCACCCATCTCTATTATCTTATCTAATATCGCATAAAGAGTCGTTGATTTACCTGACCCTGTGGCACCTGCCACTAAAAATAACCCGGATTTCTGATAACAGATTTCATTAAGAAAGAAGGTAAAATCATCAATTTCTGAAATTTCATTAATCGTAATATTCTCATGATTATTCAATATTCTAATAACGATACTCTCAAAATCCATACCTGGAAGATAGGATACACGCAAGAAATAGATATGTTCATTCATGTAATAGTGAAAAGCGCCTGTTTGCGGAACCATCTTATAATTTACATTAATGAAAGACTTGTATTTCAGATAATTCATGATTTTAGCACCGATTGTTTGATCATAATCTGAATAGTGCTGTAATTCTCCAAATACTCTGAATTGAATACTGAGATGATCTGTCAGCTTAAAATGGATATCAGTAGAATCAGATTTCAAAGCTTTGAAAAAAATAGTTTCAAATAGTTCATCCATAAAATAACCTCCTACTATTAAATACGTATCTAAAAGCTATTTTTCTCATAAATTAAAAAAGATTCAGTAATTTCTACTGAATCTTTGTGCATGTAATACTTTCAATAACAGGCTGATTCTTTTTTGATACAGTCCCATTGCTGTCATCTGTCTTTACATCATTACAGATTTTATCAACAATATCCATACCTGAATAAGCACATCCAAATGCAGCATATTGCCCATCTAAAGAAGATGTATCTTCATGCATAATAAAGAACTGACTGCTTGCACTATCATATGACTGACTTCTAGCCATAGAAATAACGCCTCTTGTATGTTTTAGAGGATTATCTACACCATTAGCTGAGAATTCACCCTTAATAGTTTCTTTTGATCCTCCTGTTCCATCACCATTAGGATCACCACCTTGGATCATGAATCCTTTAATAATACGGTGGAATGTAAGACCATTATAGAACCCTTCATCAGCAAGTGATACAAAATTACTTACTGTAATAGGTGCTGTATTGGCATCAAGCTTAAGCTTGATTGAACCATAGTTCTTTACCTTGATTTCACAATCATAATAGCCAGTAAGTAAGTCCTTTAATCCAGATACCTTAACCTTCTTAGTCGGATTCTTGATAGTCAAACCTAGGTCTTTCGCTTTAGACTTAGAATATTTTGCTTTAATAGTGACTTCATCCCCATTAGAGAGAGCACCATTTGTACCATTCTCTAATGTATATTCTACATCAGCTACAAAATCTCTAATGTCTGAATTGGTTTTGTCATATTTCGTATTATTATCGACATAAACCTCTCCCTTGCCATTATAGCCCTTAATTGACACTTTAACATCACTTGTTAAATCAATAGTTCCTCCTGGCTTAGAAGAACATCCAATAAGTGTAGAGCCAATCATTAAAGCAAGAATTATACGTATTAACTTTTTCATTTCTTAAACCTCCATTTCCTATTATAGTTGAAAGCGCATTATTTGCCTATAGTAAAATGTAAAAAGTCCTCTATTCAGGGGATAGAGGACAATTGAAATGGACAATGAGAATGTAAGCTCATATACATGAGGGAAAATCATATATGTTGTTATATCCACTTCAAAAATATTATATACTACTTTTTCTTTATTCCATTATTTCTACGTTAAACAGCCTATTTCAGACATTAAAATAATAGATAAGGGTTATTTTTCTTTTCAAAAGAAAGCTTGGATTGTGGACCATGACCTGGATAAACATCTGCATCAAACTCAAGATGCTTTATGTGATATAAGGATTTTAGTAGTGAGAATTTATCTCCTGTAGGAAAATCAATTCTTCCACATCCACCCTTAAATAATGTATCACCAGTAAATAAAGCATTCTCTTCTTTATAATAATAGAGACAGCTTCCTTTTGCATGCCCTGGTGTTTCATAGATTTTAAAATACATATCACCTAGAGTAATGTTGTCTGTGATTATTTCTACATCATCTACAATATATTTTTCACCACCAAGCATCACTGATAGATTCTCATCCCAGTTAAGTAACATATCGCTTGTATCTTTAGTGGCATATACCTTTGTATTAAAATAATCTCTTAGTACATTCACAGCACCAATATGATCATAATGGCCATGAGTTAATAGTATGCCTTTTACATCCAATTGACCTACTTCCTCTATAATATGCTTTGGTTCATCTCCTGGATCAATAATAACACATGACTGATTACAGCTCACAATATAACAATTCTCTTGAATAGGACCTAATACTAATCTTTTAATCATACATATTCCTCCTAATATAAAAAAAATAAGCCTTGAGGCTTATTTCTTTTCCTTATGAACAGTTTTCTTGTTACATCTTGGACAATACTTTTTAAATTCAACCCTTTCAGGATGACTCTTTTTATTCTTTGTGTTGATATAGTTTTCTTCACCACATTCTGTACACTTTAAGATAATATTATCTCTCATGAATTACACCTCCAAATAAGTTTGCTTCAATATATTATCATATAAATTCATAAATTACTAGTTATTTTTTTAATTATTGTAGCCATATTTTTCAAAATAGAGACTAAATGCTTTTTTCGCGATACTTGGCGCATCATTTCCGCCCTTTAATCTTTCTTCTAGTACAGCTACAACAACCTGAGGATCTTTACTTGGACCATATCCAATAAACAAATGGTTAGGATGGTCGACATTACCTGTATGTGTATAGTCTTCGGCTGTCCCTGATTTACCAGATACATCATACTGATATCCAGCAAATGATCCTGCTACTGTACCATAAGTCACTACGGCCTTCATACCTGCCTGAATCTGATTAAAGGCATCTTCATTACCTTCTGATACATCATCCATAATATGCTTCCTATGCGTATTCAAAGTAACAATCTCACCTGAAGAATCCGTCTTATAAGAACTCTTATAAAGATGTGGCTGAACCTTGACACCCTTATTTGCAAGAGTAGAAGCATATACAGCAAGCTGTAATGGTGTATATGTATCATACTGACCAATGGAGAAGTCAAGAAGCTTACCAGCTGTATCTTCTTCTTCACGAGGACCAGTCGCTGCTTCATAAGGTAAATCAATACCAGTCTTAACGCCTAATCCAAGTTCTCCTGCCGCATTTCTTAATTTAGTGAAGGCACTCTTATCAATATGGATAGGCTTATCATACTGATAATGACCACCTGCAAGCTTGATGATGATTTTCATCATATAGATATTTGAAGAATAAGCCAATGCCTGTACTTCATTGATATTACCAAAACCACTCTTATTCCAAGAATGCTTTGCTTTAGTACCAGCAATCTTTAAACCTTCAGATGTATCTGCTTCATAATGGTTCGCTTTAATGATATTGTTCTTGAAGCATGTATAAATAACAGCCCCCTTCATAGTAGAACCAATTCGATAAGCCCCTGTATAAGTCAAATAAGTGGCATCCTTCATTTCATAAGGTGTCTTCTCCTTATTGTATTCCTTACCTACCAAGGCAATAATATCACCTGTCTTAGGCTCCATCACGATACAGTAAATATGCTGCTGATATCTTTCTGATGTATGACTATATAAGCATTGTTCCACCATCTGAGTCAGCTGTGTCTGAATATCCCAGTCAATTGTCAACTGGATATTTTCACCACTGCTGCCTTGCTTCTTCGTCTTAACAATCGGTGTTCCATCACTTGCATATTTTAGAGTCATCACTGACTTATTACCACTTAAGATATCTTCATACTGTCTTTCAAGTCCAGAAGTACCAACACGTGAGTCATTGCTATAATCTAATGCTAGAAGTTCATCCTTTAATGTGGCAGGTAAACCCTGTTTCTTAGTTGTTACCTTACCTAAGGTACTCTTTAAAGTAGACTCATCTGTATAAGCACGTTTCCAGTCACTTGTGACCTTGATACCTCTTAATAAATCATTGTTTTCACCAATGATACTCGCTTCCTGATAACTGATATTTTCTAGAAGTACCGCAGAACCACTCTTACAGTTCTTAATTGTATAATAGAGCTTATAATAACGTACATCATCATCACTTAAACGCTTCTCTAAAACACTCTTTGTGATTCTTTTTAGCTGCAAATTATAATACTGTGTATTACTATCATCATTTGCTTCAATTGCTTTCTTTTCAGCATCTGTAACAAGAGATTTCGCAAACTTCTCATCTTTCATAATCAGATAGTCTTTCTTTTCTCTCTCAGTTACGCTAGAAATATCTACATTACAATTCTTAGTAAGGAAATTAACCATTGATTTAATTTCATCATCTTTAATCCCCTTAACAGCATAATAAGTTGCACATACTACATTCTCATTATATACAAGCTTATTATAGTTTCTATCTACTATTTCACCACGTAATGCATCGACTTCAAATGTATTTGTACTGTATTGTTCTAGCTTAGCTGAATAGAAATCAGCCTTATTGATCTGCATATAGAAGAGTCTTAACGCAAAGATGCTGGCTATCACAATAACAACGCCAATAATAATATAAAAACGACGTGCAACTACATTATCTAATTGATTACGCTGCTGTTCCTGAGCTTCTTTTCGCCCAAGAAACTTTATCGGTCTATTACTAAACAATCAAATCCCACCTTTTTTCTCTCATATTATATATGGATATCCCTATCATTTCAATTAATTAGAGAAAATCAAATGTGTGAAAAAACACAATAGGCAGAAATCATTCTGCCTATTCATCATCCACAGATAAAATAGCCATGAATGCTTCCTGTGGAATTTCAACACTTCCTACAGCCTTCATACGCTTTTTACCTTCTTTCTGTTTTTCAAGAAGTTTCTTCTTACGTGAAATATCCCCACCATAACACTTTGCAAGGACATTCTTTCTAATTGCCTTGATATTTGTACGTGCAATAACACGTCCCTGAATAGCAGCCTGAACCGGAATTTCAAACTGCTGTCTTGGGATAATAGTCTTAAGCTTTTCACAAATGATTCTTCCACGATCATATGCAAAATCCTTATGAACAATAGAAGATAACGCATCGACTACTTCTCCATTTAAGAGAATATCCATCTTAGTTAAGTTGCTTGCGCGATAGCCATGTAATTCATAATCAAATGAAGCATAGCCACGTGTACATGATTTTAATTTATCAAAGAAATCATAAACAATTTCAGATAATGGAATATAATAAACAACATTTCTTCTTGTATCATCAAGATATTCAATATCTACATATTCTCCACGCTTATTCTGACATAATTCCATGATTGGTCCGATAAATTCATCAGGTGTCATAATAGCGGCACGTACATAAGGTTCTTCAATACGGTTAATAGTTGTAGGATCTGGCAATAAAGCTGGGTTATCAATTTCAATCATAGAACCATCACTTAAATAAACGTTATAGATTACAGATGGAGCTGTCGCAATCAGGTCAAGACCAAATTCTCTTTCCAATCTTTCCTCAATAACGTCCATATGTAATAAGCCAAGGAATCCACAACGGAAACCAAATCCTAAAGCCTGAGATGTTTCAGGTTCATAAACAAGTGAAGAGTCACTTAATGCAATCTTTTCAAGTGCTTCGCGTAAATCTTTATATTTAACATTGTCGATAGGATAAAGACCACAATATACCATCGGGTTCATACGACGATAACCAGGTAATGGTTCAGATGCCTTATTTTCTAAAGTAGTGACTGTATCACCAACATGTACATCAGAAATAGACTTGATACTTGCTGCAATCCATCCTACTTCACCTGTTACAAGCTCATCCTTCTTTACCTCACGAGGTGTATGCACACCACATTCAACAACTTCATAATCAGCATCACTGGCCATAAAATGAATATGATCACCTACTCTGATCTTACCTTCCTTAACACAAACAAGAATAATAACACCTCTATATGCATCATAGAAAGAGTCGAAGATCAAAGCCTGGGTAGGTGCATTAATATCACCACTTGGTGCTGGTACCTTAGTTACAATTTCTTCTAGTACCTGATCAATATTTAAGCCAGTCTTAGCAGAAATACGTGGTGCGTCATCTGCAGGAAGACCAATTAAATCTTCTACTTCTTCTGCCACTCTATCAGGATCAGCGCTAGGAAGATCTATTTTATTAATAACAGGAAGAATCTCCAGATTGTTATCTAATGCGAGATAGACATTCGCAAGAGTCTGTGCTTCTACACCCTGAGCAGCATCTACGACTAGGATTGCCCCTTCACAGGCAGCGAGTGAACGTGATACTTCATAAGAGAAGTCGACATGGCCCGGTGTATCAATAAGATGTAAAAGATAAGTCTTTCCATCTTTTGCTGTATATGACAAAGAAACCGCATTGAGCTTAATTGTAATACCACGTTCTCTTTCAAGTTCCATATCGTCAAGTAACTGATCCTTCATATCACGATCTGCTACTGTTCCAGTTAATTGTAAAATTCTATCGGCAAGGGTACTCTTACCATGGTCAATATGTGCGATAATTGAAAAGTTTCTAATAAGTGACTGATCAACCATAACTAAACCTCCTTATTTCTCAATAGTCAGCGGTTTCTGAAGTTCTTTGAGCTTCTCATCAAGAAGTTCGAAAGACTCTGCACGTACAGACATGACACGATATCCTTTATAATCGGGCTTGTCTTCAAGATCACATAATCTTCCTTTTAATGCAACGACACTGCCAACATGGCATGTATCATTAATCATTTCCGCTAAACCTCTCCATAAGATAATAGGAATCAAATCATAATCCCTACATCCTTTCACTTCATCAAAAGGACGATAAACCATCACATGGATCAGAGCATCCTTTCGATAATTATTGATAATTTCATAGTCTGGCATCTGGGCAATTCTGCCTACTAAAAATACTTGACTATACATATAAAAATCACCTCCTCCAAAAGACTTGTCTAAGAAGAAGGTGAATACGGGTTAAATAAAATTATTTCTTATATACAAAAGCGATAGCAATGCCACCATCATGTGCAATAGAAATGTCAGCATCCTCATCATTGAGATAAGGACTACCGTCTTCATGATTCAAAATGACAATATCATGAAATGAAATACCACCAATACCTAGATGATTGGCCTTTAAATAAGCCTCCTTAGCCGCAAAACGACCACCTAGATATTCTCTCTTGCGTTTTTCAGTAGGAAATGATTGAAAAACTTCATATTCAGCATCAGCTAGAATATGACGTACAAATCTCTCATTATCTACATCTAAACGAGACAATTCAACGATATCAACACCAATTCCCATTAATCTTCAAACTTCTTTTCATAAAGATTCATGAGTTCATCATAGCTCATATCATCATTGATTTCTTCAATCAATGGGTCTTCATTCTCCATGTCATGTTTGAACTTGCCAGTTCTCTCTTCAACAATTTTGAGGTCTTCCTGTGATTCAAGTGTTAAAGTAGATAAGTTCTTCAAGCGATTTTCTACAGAATCAATCACTTCACTGCTTTCCTTCTTGACAACCTTTTCTACTTTCTTTGCCTTTTTCACAACTGGTTTTTCTTCCTCAGTTCCCTGAGCACCATAAAAAGGACTTAATACCGGCACCACATCATCCTCACGTCTTTTTATTTTTTTCTTAACTGCTGGCTTTTTTTGTGGCACAGGATTTTTAGATTCCTGCACTCCGTTCATTGGAGAAATGATCTGGCTCATGACATACTCTTGCTTTTTAGGCTTTTTAGGTTCTTCTTTTTTCTTAACAACAGGAACCTTTTCTTCTACTTTTACTTCTTCAACTTTCTTTTCTTCGTTATAAATCATAGGTTCGCTGAACTTTTCTTTACGACGCTGTTCAATCACAGGATCCACATGAGGTGGTTCCTCTACTTTTACAGGCTCATCAAAATCCATATCTTTACCCATAATCCAATCTGTAAATTTCATATTCAACCCACACTTTCTTTTTTAAATCGAATCAATGAAAGACTGAACTTCCTCCTCTGTCTTTCTTAATTTCGATACCAATCGTCCTGATTCCTGTCCCTTATCATATGCAATAAAAGAAGGAATACCCAAAATATTAAGCTCAATACATAAATCAAGCATATCATCACGGTTCACATAATAGAATTGATATGCTGGATTAGCTTCAACAACATGTTCTATATAGGTTTTCATATAGAGACAATCTGGACACCAGTCGGTAGAAAATACAACAATACTCTTACTCTGGATAGCATTTTTAAATTCTTCTAAAGAATGCAGCTGAATGAGCTTATCCATTCATATCTCCAAAATCAATGTCGATTCTATAAATAGGTCCAAAAGGTGAGAACTTCTTTTCATATTCAGTCATCACGTTGTCTTCATATCCTTCACTATGGTGAAGATCTAAGCATACATCATGGAATCTTGCGCCATAATTATTCATAGATACAAGTGAATATTCAAAGAATGGACGGTTATCTGTCTTAAAGATCAGATGTCCTTCATCCTTTAAAATACTCTTATAAACATCTAAGAATGACTTATAAGTTAATCTTCTCTTTGAATGTCTCTTTTTAGGCCAAGGATCACTGAAGTTTAAATAAACTGTATCAATTTCACCTTCCGCAAATACTTCACCTAGTACTGCAGCATCTTCCTTCATAAAACGAAGGTTTGGTAAAGATTCCATTTCAAGGAATTTCTTCACTGCAATAGTTAGAACTGTTGAATATTTTTCAATACCAATAAAGTTGATATCTGGATTTCTTCTCGCATTTTCGATAATGAAATCACCTTTCCCCATTCCGATTTCAATCGCAATAGGATTGTTATTTCCAAACACCTCATGCCACTTACCTAAGTGGTCACGTGGATTAATAAAAACTAAATCTGCCTGCTCTTCTAAAAAAGGCATCGCATCAGGATTATTTCTTAATCTCATAAAACCTCCATATCAGTGTTATTATATCATAAAACGTTAACGTATGCTATTAATTTCCTCATCTGTAAGTGGTCTGTAATGACCTGATTTTAAGTTTTGATCTAATTGAAGTTCTCCCATACTGATACGCTTCAAATAGACAACTTCTTTACCACATGCCTGAAACATTCTCTTAACCTGGTGGAACTTACCTTCATATATAGTTACTTCACATTCACTGATTTCATCACTTTTAATAATATTCAAATAAGATGGCATACATGTGAAGTCTTCTAGAGGAATTCCTTTCGTAAATGCATTCACATCTCCTACCCCGAGTCTTCCTTTAACCTTGACATAATAGGTCTTAGGAACATGAGTTCTTGGAGAAAGCAGACGATGAGCAAGTTGCCCATCATTTGTGATGAGTAATAAGCCTTCCGTATCCACATCAAGTCTACCTACTGGGAATAATCCAGGATGATATTCCTTAATGAGATCAATCACAGTTGGATAAAGATTATCTTCTGTGGCGCTTACATAACCATCAGGTTTATTGAGCATATAATAAACATACTCTGAATAAACAATCTTTTCTTCACCCACATATATTTCATCCTTTTCGGGATTGACGTGTGCTCCAGAAGATTTGATCTTCTTCCCATTAGAAGTAACTAATCCATCCTTTAAAAGCTGCTTTACATCTTTTCTAGATCCATATCCACAATGTGCAAGTAATTTATCAATTCTCATTTTTCACCTCAAAACAATAGCTATATGACTCATCAGAACCAGATTCTGTTGAATCATATTTTATATATACCTTTAATGTTTCTTTCTTCTTTACTCTGCCTGATAAAGTAATACCCTTATAAATATTTTTCTTTTTATCTACAATTCCTGGAACCATAGAATATGATTCCTTATCAAAATATCCAATAGCAGGCTGATAATCATCCAAACACGATGGGCTATACGAAATAGCTCTCATATTGTACATTTTCTCTTTAGGTTCATCAATAACTAGTTCATAACGATATCCTTCATCTATTTCTGTATAATACAATTTTACATTCATTTTATCAGAAACACAATCGAATTTCTTTGCGTTTTTGATATATACTAAATCTTCTTTATATTTATTCAATGCTCTATCTGAAATTTCTGAATCCTTTTTCTTTGTTCCACATGCGCACATTAAGAAACAAAGCAGCACTAACAACAGCCTTCTCATATTTTAGCCTCCTATATTAGAAAATTATAACATTCCCCTCCATATTACGTAAACAGGAAATAAAAAAAAGAAGACAATTTCTTGTCTTCTTACTGGAAAATTTCAACCGCAAATTCGCATGTGAATGTTTCACCCTTCTTTAATTCTACAGCACTTTCTTTATCCTTGAATTCTCCTTCAAAGTCTACATAGTCTGTATGTCCAACCCAAGGTTCAATCGCAAGTAAGCCACCTACATGCTTGCTTGTCCATAATCCTAAATGATCAAACCCCTTCATATAGAAGTTCAAGCTCTTATTATTTGTAAGAGATTTTAGTGATACATAACGAGATTTGAAATGAGGTACAACAACTGCATCATTATCAAACATTGCCTGACGTACAAAGAAATGACGTTCATTATCAAATAATCGTTTTGTTTCATGAGACATACCTTTTCTTTCTACATCAATGATTTTCTGTTCTACTGTTTCTTTCTGTTCAAATTCAATATAATAATCATTAGCATCTTCCCCTTCAATAAATGGGCAGGCAAATGCAGGATGTCCACCAATCTGGAAATAGATCACATCTTCATTATGATTTTCTACTCTGAATTCTGCCTTTAACTTATTGTCTACTAATGTATAAGTCACATATAAATCAAATTCATAAGGATACATCTTCTTGATTTCGTCACTAGAAGATAAGTGGAAAACAACATGTGTATCATCATGTTCATAGACTTCATATTCAGTATTTCTAGAGAAGCCATGCTGATTCATATGGTATTCTTTACCATCAATACGACAAGTTCCA
Source organism: uncultured Catenibacterium sp. (assembly GCA_900540685.1). Lineage (GTDB taxonomy): Bacteria > Bacillota_I > Bacilli_A > Erysipelotrichales > Coprobacillaceae > Catenibacterium. The sequence continues at coordinate 14,080 of UQGS01000050.1, forward strand.
TTCTTTAATGCCCCTACAATTGGGAAAAGAACTGGTGCACTATGTCCCCATAAACATGGATCCTGTTTCCACATATAATTAAGTCCATCCTGTATACCAATAATCTTAGAAATTTCAGCTCCCTTAGGATCAAAATGTGCTTCTAAATATTCATTTTTTATTGTAATCATAACTACCCTCCAATTTTAGTTTCACCATTTAAGATAACGCGTTTGATATTGATATCATCATCAATAAGAATCATATCTGCCACGCATCCTTCTTTAATACGTCCATAATCCTTAAGACCTAGATGATCTGCTGGATTTTTAGTTGCGTAACCAATTGCTTCATATAATGGTAAATCTAGATGCTTATAAGCATTTCTTACACACTGATTTAAATTAGCTGTAGAACCAGCAAGATTTCCTGATTTTAAACGAGCTTGTCCATCTTTTACATAAACCTTCTGGTTACCTAATTCATAAGTGCCATCAGGAAGCATAGCTGCTTCTAATGAGTCAGTAATAAGAATCAACTTATCTGCACCCTTCATTTTAGAAAGAACCTTTGCTGCTGGGAATGAAACATGGATACCATCTAGAATGAGTTCTGCATAAACTTCATCATGAAGCATCACAGCACCCACAACACCTGGATCTCTATGCTTTAAAGGAGTCATCGCATTATATGTATGAGTACCTGATGTAGCACCTGCTTCAATACCTTTAACTGCTTCTTCATAAGTCGCATCAGTATGTCCCATAGAAACAACAACATCCTGTTCTCTTAAATATTTAATTAAATCTAAAGCCCCTTCAATTTCAGGTGCTAAAGAAATCTTCTTTACAAAATCAGGATGTTCACCTGCAAAAGATAAATAGTTTTCTACTGTAGGTGCAATCATACATTCTTCTGGCTGAGCCCCTTTATATTTCACACTAAAGAAAGGTCCTTCTAGGTGCATACCTAAAATCTTAGCCCCTTCTACCTTATCTTTATTATCATAACCTGCTGCAATTGCTTTCTTAATATCAACAGCAGGCATAGTCATAGTCGTAGGTAAGAAGCTTGTTACACCAGTCTTAAGTTCAGAAACAGAAATATTATTTAAATCCTTAAAAGTTGCATACATTGTATCACTGCCATTACGACCATGAGTATGTACATCAATCATACCAGGTGCAACATATAAACCTTCTGCATCTATGACTGTTTCATCAGTAGGTACACGATTACTTACTTCTGTAATCTTACCATCTTCAAAAAATACATTTAATTCTTTAATTGAATCTTCTAAAATCACTTTACCATTTATAATAACGTTTTTCATATAGAAATCCTCCTTTCAATATTATAGCACAGTTTTATCGTATATTGAAATTATACTGATTTTTATAAGTATATATTAAAGCTTTTATATAAAGAGTAACTAAATAGACTTGGGGTTTACTCAAGCTTTGAAAAAGTCAGGGGTGTGA
>UQGS01000051.1 GCA_900540685.1 uncultured Catenibacterium sp.
ACATTAACTATATTATCACATACTCTTCAATTTTAAAAGAAAAGACTGTTAACATCGAGTTTGTCAACAGTCTGACAGCTAATTTAAATTAGCTGTTTTTTATTTTAATCTAAAAATATGCCACTTATTACAATTCCCTTGAAAATGATGCTTATTTGTCAACGATTTTTTAGTAATAAAATCATATAATTTTATATGTGGAGGTTGCAATATATGTATCAAGTAAATGAAAGAAATATAGTTGGTCAAAATCTTCAAGTTTTAATCAATAAAAGAAACTGGACTATCAAACACGCAGCAGAGGAATTGAATTATGATCGCATAAAACTTTCAAAGATATTAAGCGGAACTCATAATTTTAAACTTCAAACTATGGTTAAATTCGCACGTTATTTTGATATATCAGTGTTTTTATTATTTGATAGACTATTTGAAAATGAAGACTATCGTAACAAGTTTCCTTTTGTAGATACAAACTATATAAACGTATTTACAAAAAATTTTAAAAGTAAAAAAATCAAACAGTCTACTATCACACTTGATCCAGCAACAATCTCTCATATCATGAACGGTCATCAAGGCAACCCTACAATAAATACATTATTGCATATTGCCGAAGACTCAAAAACATCATTATCTGAACTTTTAAAAACTGATTCAGATAAAAGAATTCTAAATAACTATAAAAAGGACTGAGAACTATGATTTTTGCACCATACAAAGACGAATCAACTGTAATACAAAGAATACAAAAAGTCAGAAACGATGATTATGTATTACTTAGATTAACCGCAACAATGATTGAAAAGAATAATTTAGATGCTAATGAATATTTTCGTGAGATGTTATTAAATCACGACATTGTAGATTACGAAACATTAAATAACGGTGGTTCCAACGGAATCAACTTTTTAAGCACTTTAATTTTACCTAGCGACAAAAAATCTGTTAAGTTGAAGTTTTATAGAGTAAAAAATGCACGCGGAGATAGACGTTTTTCTATAGAAACAATAAAAAGAAAATGCAAAGATGGTATTTTAAACATTGGAGATCTTATTTATATTTCTGCTTATATGAATTCAGAAAATAAACCTTCTATGTTTTTAATTAACCTTACTCACAACTCGCCTTCCGAAAAGGATATTATAAAATGTGTTGGAACAGATCCTATAACTCAAAAATTAAATGAGATTAAACCTCGTCTTAAAGAAATCATTCATGGTGGTTATTATGATAACTCCAAGGGGCCAGGAAAAATTTCCCCAAAAGATGTAGGAGACACTTTAGAAAGTCTACTTCATGTACCTACTAACAATAATCCTGGTGCAGATTTAGACGGGCTTATAGAATTAAAGACAAAAAGTTCCAAGACTTTAGACACCTTATTCACCTTAAGACCATGTTTTGAAGGCACTGAAGTAGCTGAATATGAACCAAATGATCGCAGTAGAGTATCAGCTTTCACCCGCTTATACGGATATGACTCAGATAAGCATCCTCAATCCAATAGTTTGTATATAACAATCGGTTCATCTGACTATCCACAAAACAATCAAGGCTTTTTCTTAGATGTTGACGATTCTAATTCAAAAGTTTCTATTATGAGACATAATTCTAAAACCAAGCGCACTATTGAAGTAGCCTATTGGCAATTTGAAGAATTAAAAAGAGCATTATACGAAAAACATCCATCTACTCTGTGGATAAAAGCAATCAGTAAAGAAGATCATGGAATGGTCAAATTCAAATATACTGATATTGAATTTTCAAGAGTACCTCAATTTATGACATTCTTAACTCTCATTAAATCAGGAATTATTACTTATGACTGGCGCGGATATACATCAAAAAGTGGAAAATATGCAGGTAAGAATCACGGAAATGCTTGGAGAATTAAGCCCGCAGCGAAATCAGAGTTATTTGGCGAATTAGAAACAGTTAACTTATAAACACATGCAATATTATTATGAAATAAGATATCATTTATGTTGAATGATATCTTTTTTGTACAATAACTCTTATGGAGAAAAAACTAATTTCTAATGACATTATTATTTCTTATTTATTTCTTCCCATTCTTTTCTTCTACTATCAATACTGTTCAAATACTCATCTATATTTTCACTAGTAATAGAATTTATTCTAAGTATTCTAGCAATATCTGTTGCAGTAACAACTAATATAAGATGACCATCTTCAACAACCTCTTGATAAGCTTGCTCATTAACATAGCTCGTTGTTATTAAAACACCAAACTGTCTATATCTAATTCTAGATATAAGTCTAGACATCTGTTTTACACCTACCCCATTACTCTCAGCATAACACTTTGCTTCTAATGCACATTCAATCTTTAGTGGAGCGTTCACTTTACCACCGCTGTTAATTGAATAGTATCCAATAGCATCTCTTCCGCCATCTCTCCATGGACGAGTCAGATTGAAATCCACAAAATGATTATCCATTTTCATCAATAAATCCATCGCACATGATTCAAAGCCATATGGATTATCCTTATAATGTTCTCTTATAACATCAACACACTTATTGCCTTCATCATCACACTGTAATTGGTCATACTTACTAGGAATATGAATAATATTAGATGCCTTCAATGCTTCTATCCCATCTCTACCTTGAGAAATAAACTTCTTCCATACATCAGGTGCAACATCTATACTTGCCGAATGATCCTCAGATAAAGATTTAATCCAATCTCTAGAAATACCTTTTCCCTTAGTATCTAGTATTGTAAAGTAAGCTTCATAATTTTGAAACTTTTGGCCATTCAATGAACACCATAGTGTAACTAAGTCTCTACCTGGCGATATATTACTATTTCCAGGTGCAGCTAAACCTAAAAACTGGATATCTCTTCCATTTCCAGTTTTTTTAAACACAAAGAAAGGCGGCATATCTTCTAGATTATTACTATTAAGTAATTCAAATACCTCTTCTAATAAAAGGTTACCTTTCTTCTTTGTGTTTCTTATATCATTTCCAGGTTTTCTATTATCACCATAATATCTGAATACACCTGTTTCCTCATCAAGAAAGTCTGGCCATTCTAATTCTTCCATAGAAGTATATAAAATGACATAAGCAGGTAGTCTGCTTCCATCTCTTCTATTCACTCTCCTAAATCCACCAGCGTTTCCACACGGAAAAAGATGAGATAAAGGATCAGAGCTCAAATTCGGGGCCATCCCACCTTTATAAACACAACCTATTTGTAAATCAGCATTTTGTAAGTCTTCAAAAGCAACTTCTACCATTATTTCACTTCCTTATATAATAATCTCTTATAAACATATTACGCTATATTAATCTTATCTAACAACAGTTGCATGTACAAGAACAAACTGAAATCCTTATTCTAACCCCTAGTTTTAGTAATCCAAAAAAATAATATCACAACTAATACTATCAATTTCATCTATAATTAAACGTTTTTTAACATAATAAATCCCCCAATCAAAATTAAAATTATCATTAATTTATGATGGTCTTTTTTATTTGATTATATGTTACAATATAATAATGAAATCATGAAAAATGAACTTACAATATTATGGTGCACTAAATACAGCATAACAATTTTAACATACTATAAATGAGGTGATATTTATGGCATTACCAGTAGGTGGACGTGCAGATAAATCAGGAAATAAATATGAGCAGAATTGGGTAATCTACAATTTATTAAAAGTTATACAGGAAAAACTATCTTACGTAATCATAGAACCTTTAGGAGATTATGAAGACGGAGTTGATCTTTGGATTGTCTATAAGAATGGCAAAAATGAATTTCAACAATGCAAGGCTCGTAACGGAAGTAGAGATTATTGGCAATTTGGTGACATTAACAATAGGGGATTATGGAATAAATGGAAAAAGCATTTAGATAGAGACATTAACAATATTGCATCTCTAGTATCTCCATTGCCCTTCACTTTACTAGAGGATATTATTTCACGTGCATTAAACAATGACAACAATCCAAATGACTTTTATAACATACAAATTAAAGGGTCAGGTAAAGACACTACGAATTTATTCAATGATATATGTAAACAGCTTAAATTTGACACTAACACTAACAATGGTCTTAACTCAGCTTACCAATATTTCAAAAAAATCAGAATTCATCAATGGCCTGATTTTGAATCAACTGAAATGATATTAGATATAATTGATTCTCTTTTTATCGGAAATCCTAATATTGTTATAGCACTATTACGCAACTTTATTGTTGAAAAAAATATATATGATAAACCTATTACTGCTCATATGCTGAGACAATATCTACAAGATAATGGAGTATCTTTCAAAGACTTAGCACATGATAACCGTATATTACCAAACATAGAACGTTTAAATCGTGAATACCTTCATTCTTTTCATTCATTCTCAAGCGGAACGATTATTCGAAAAGAATCCCTAGAATGTTGGAAACATATAAAAGAAGGTAAATCTATTATTCTACATGGTCAAGCAGGAGCAGGAAAAAGCGGTTGTATTACTAATATTATTCATTTTTGCAAAGAAGAATCTATTCCATATCTAGCCATAAGACTAGACACGCACATTCCGACTGAAAATCCACAAAAATGGAGTCAAAAAATGGAATTTCCAGCATCAATTTCTCATTGTATGAATTCTATTTCTGCCAATAAAAATGCTGTAATCATTCTTGATCAACTAGATGCATTAAGATGGACTCAAGCAAACTCTGTTCAAGCACTAAATGTTTGTATGGAACTCATTCATCAAATTAACAACATCAATAAAGACCGTAACTCTAAACTGTCATTAGTATTTGTTTGCAGAAGTTATGATTTAGAAAACGACTTAGATATCAAAGAACTGTTTATTAAAGAGGATGATGCTAAAGATAGCGTTGAGTGGATGAAAATCAAAGTAGATTTACTTAGTAATTCAGATGTTTTAAAGATTATAGGTCCTTCATATAGTAATCTGAACAGTAGAATACGAGAACTCTTAAGAATAGCAAGTAATCTTTATATATGGGAAAACTTGGATGGTAGTCAAAACAATGAAAATATCAAAACAACATACCAACTAGTATACGAATGGAAAAAACAATTAGAGAATAGAGCTTCTTCAAAAAATCTAGATTCAAGCAAAATAATTAATATCATTTCACAAATAACTACTCACTATGATGCATATGGTAGATATCCAATCCCCCTCCCATCTCTAACTATTGATGTAAATATTAAAGACTTCCTGATTTCTAGCGATTTTTTAATTGAGACTAACAATTCCATTGCATTTACTCACCAATCGATTTTTGATTGTTTTTTAGCTGAGCAAATGATGAAGAAGTATTTCAAAGGAAAACCAATCACTGACATCACAGGCAGTATAGAAAACCAAACCCCAACCAAAAGGTATCGAATGCAAATCTTCTTACATGAAATGCTAATCTACTATCCATCTGACTTTCTTAAAATCGGTGAACAGATGCTTGAAAATGAAAATATAAGGTATAGCTTTAAATATCTATATTTAGAAGTACTATCACATATTCCAAACCCTGAAGAATGTATAATCGAGTTTGTCCTTGAACTACTTGAAAATAATCAATGGAAAACACCTGTTATCAATGTGATTATCAACGGTAATTCTCCCTACATCACTCAACTAATCAAAAATGGTACATTAGACTTATGGACAGAAGATATTCCAGAAACAGTTATAAGGTTATTCGAATCTATATCACCTAATTATAACAAAGAGCAAGTTCAATTTATGAGAAAATATTGTTTATCTGATGAAAACAATTCTAAGTGGGAGCGTTGCTTCTATGGAAATATTATTGAAGAATCAGACGATTTCTTCAAATTGAAACTAGAATACTTTTCTAAGAATACTACGCCGCTTAATTACATTATTTTTTCTGAAAGCTTTTTTAGTAATCCCATTAGAGCAATTAAAATATTTGCATTAATGCTTCAAATAAAACCAAGTTATAGTCAAGAAGAATCAATTTACAGCAAAACAGAAGAATCAATATTAGTTCACTCTGATACTTTTACGGACAACTATTCAACAGTTTTAGAGATATTATATCCTTGTTTACCAACTATTGAAGAATGCTCTAACAAAATAGACTTTAATAAAAGCGAGTGGACAAATAAATATTTTAAGGAAGACACATTAAAAAGAGCGTGCATACTAATAATCAAAGCAGCTAACAGAGCATTTGCAAAAGCTGATTCAAATGGATTTATCGAATTCTATGAACCATATATGGGTAAGGGGTATGATTTATTTAATGAATTAATCTTAGATGGTATGATTAATTTAGATAATAACTATGCTGATTATATACTAAACTATCTTTGCGAAGATATAACAAACAACTGTTTTGAACACTCTAGCGAACAGCGAGACGACTTATATTACACAAAAAGATTAGTTCAAAAATATTCAAAAATATGCCAACCCAATACTTTAAGAATTTTCGAGAGCAAAATTTCGCACTATATTCCTAATAATCAAAAAGAAGAATTAAAACAACACTATAAGTCATTTGAGAATAATACTGAAAATCAAGAAAAAAACAATAACAAAAATCATACTGAATATTACCCAATGTGGGGACACTTTCAATACGAAATCATTAAATCTATAGACTCTCAAAAAATTAGTAATGAAACAAGTAATTTGCTAATGGTATTAAATCGTAGTTTATCAAAATCCTATATGCCTTACGTCCACTTTCATGACAGTTATTCTGGAAGTGTTATATCACCAGTGGACAATAAAGAAATCTCCGCCAAAGCGTGGGTGAAAATAATACTAAACAATAAAATAGGTAAAAAAGGAAAAAGCAGATGGTCAAATGATAAAAAATGTTTTATTAATAATTCTTTAGATGATTTTTGTAGAAGCTTTCAATCATATGTTTCTAAAAATCCCGAGGAGATAATAGACTTATTATTAAACGAAAATAATCGAATTCGAAATGAATTTATTGAATCCTTTTTCTTTGGACTATCAATAAGCAATAAAATTATAGGTATATCTAGTGATAAAATAGAAAGAATAATTAAAAAATTTTACATTAATACGCCAAGCTTTTATAAAAATATCTGTCAAATCATTGAAAAGAACCCTGATAAACACTGGAGTAACCATATGATTAACTGCGTTAAAGAGATTGCAACTAACAATGCTATTCTGGAAATAGATGATCCTATACTTACTGAACCGAGCATTGATTCTTTTTCTATTGAAACAAAAGCATTAAACTGTGTACGTGGAAAAGCAATTTTCACTATCTCTCAATTGCTACATTCAGATAAGAATTACTATTCTGTATTTAAAGATTGTATCTCAGAATTAGTAAATGATACTAATCCTGTAATTAGATATGCAACACTACGTACACTTTCTCCTATTTATAATATCGATAAAAGATGGGCTCTGGATAAAATGATGAAAATATTCAGTGAAGATTACACAATGATAAAATTCACTAAAACCCGAGACATATTCTATTATTGTTATTCTGATCATCAAAGAATTATTAATCGAATAATAAGAAATGCCATGAATACCGATGAGAGTCGTTTATTAGAAACATGTGGATATTTAATAGTTGATATATATGTTCATTATGATGATTTTAACGATATACTCGACATATATCTACATAATGCCAAACTTCAAAAACACATCATAAAAATGTTGGTACAGTATTTCAAAATAGATAAATTCAGGGAAAAATGTAAACACTTATTGCTTCAAATACTTAACAGCAACGGGAACATTAATGAACACTGGATATGGAGAAATCTGCTTAATGAAGATATCTTAAATGTAAAAAAAGATGCTGATATCATAAATATGATTTCGTCTTCAAATTTGCATCCTAAAACATTTAGAGATTTCTCTGAATTCGCATGCAAGCAAAAAGACATTAAATATCTTGCAAATGTCATTTTTGAATCCAGTGAAAAGATGTTAAAATACGATATGACTACCCCAGAAACTCGTCATATTATTTCTACATGTTTATCTAGCCTAATTTCTACTCTTTATTATGCAACAGCTTCTTCAAATTTAATAACAGATAAAACTATTGCAAATAAGTGTTTAGATCTATGGGATGAAATGTATAAAATCGATTTTAATATTGGTAGCAAACTAACAAATGAAATCATGAAAATCTAATACTTACCTAAAAGTGCCTACTACCCTCCTATCTAATTCTCTAATAGAATACATATAGGAGGGTATTTAACATGACATATCTATGAGTCTTTCATAGTCTTCTGATTTAAGAATACTAGAGAATACTGCTTTAAAGATCATATACTTATTGTAGCCATAAATCCGAAAGAATCGATTTAAGCTAGAAGTAGAAACAAAACATCTTTCTGCAAGTTCATTGATTGTCAGATAATCTAGTTCATGTCCATTCTCTAATAGTCCTAAGGCAATCTGGTAATTGATATCACGTACTTCTGGATTATTAATAAATAAAAATAAGGCATTAAAAAAAAACAATTCATCATATCCCTCCCTTACAGTTATCATATCATGAATTGTTTTTATACTTCATTTTTATCAAATTCGTGCTTAAAAATGCTTATTCATCCATATGGTATATACCATAATCATTGGATACAAAGGTAAAAGTCACTTCTGGAAACTGTTTAGACAAGTACTCTACCATATGTTCCATACCTGGTGCTTCACATGTCATATGATTAATCACTATAAGTGGAATATCATGATCTACTGCCCACTGGACACCTATCCAGTTACTTACACCATCATCACTGACTAAACATGCATCTGCACCTTCTTCATACATTTCAAATACATCTGTACAAGCCCCTGTACCTATGCCTAATCTATGTATTATTTGAGTCTTATCTCCTATGATTTCTATACCTTGCTGGTGAAAAGGTTTAATCTTATTAATAATATGCTGTGCACATTCTTCTACAGTCATATTAATATCATTTGTATATCTATAGTAAGAATGATCATGTGATTCTTCAAAATCTAGATCTAATGTGTTAGCCCAGCTATCTCTAATGCCATATTCGGGATAGACATCCCATAAATCATGACATCTATAGATTGTAATATCATGTTCCTTTAATAATGCTTCTTTTTCTTTTTGTGCTTTATAAATTAATGTAGGTAAAGTGGTAGATGCGAGATAGAATGGATTCTCATGTGAAATAATAAAATGTATATCATGTTCTATTGCATATTGAATCACTTTATTAGTCGCAACCCAACAAGTAATGACTTTACTTATTTCTGTTTGATCATCCCCAAACAATATACGATCTCTTGTACAGCTTCTATTCACCCATTCACCCTGTGACTCTAATAAGTCTATGATGTCTCTAATTCTCATATATGTTCACTCCTTTCTTATAATTATACAATAAAAAAGACATCCTTAATCAAGAATGTCTACCTGAACTGCATTAATTGTCATAAGGCTAGTAAAGTCATTAATCGCAAGTTTACCTACAATCTTTACTTTCTGACCCTGTTTAAACTGATTGATCTTATAATTTGGATTATAGATGATTGTATCAATACCACCTACATTAGGAATAAAGAAGCTTAACTTGATATGATCAAAATAATCTTTCACAGGTGCTTCATGAATCACTAAGCCTTCAATAGAAATATAAGTCTTTTCCTGTCCATTTCCAAATGGTGATAATACCTGTAAGTATTCTTCTATATTAGTCTTAGATAAATCTGCGATTTCTAATGGAATCACATCTCTTACTCGATCATCATCATGGAATTCATCACTAATAAAGTATCCTGCGTTAATTTCATCCGCAATAGGTGCAACAGAACGGAACTTACCTGTACCAGGACAACCATAAATAAGGTACTTAACCATCTTCTTCGCATTATTTAAAGAACTTAAGTAATTAGCCATCTTATTTGTGATAGAACCAGACATAACACTTTCATTATATGTCTTCTTGAATTCTCTTTGACGCATATTGTTTTTCTGTCTTGTCTTAGGTGTTAACGCAACAAACTCAATCGCATCAAAACGACAGTCATTTAATAAACCTAAAGTCTTCTTTAAATGATAACGATTAGAGTTACGTAAAGGAGTTCCTTCAGACTGAATACCAATACCTGCAAGAGACGCTAAATACTGGTTCTCTTTACCAAGTAAGGTATTAATAAGCTGTAATACAAGTAAGCTCTGTGCAACATCTTCATCCTTATAGTTACCACCAGGTACTAATGGATATACATCATCACCATCTCTTACTTCTAACTGATCTCCTAAGATAATATGAAGACCAGGACCAAAATCATCTTGAGGACCATCAAAGAATTCAAAAGCTGATTTTCCTTTAGCCATTAAAACACCTAGGAAGATCATAGCACTTTCTAATAAATGATGTAGTTCTGTACTCATGATACAAATATGAATCTTAGACTTAGAAGCACATGCTTCTTTAATCAGATTCACTACTGTTTCACCATTCTCTAAATCTGTAAAGTAATAATAGAATGGTGTGTTGAGTGCTTCATAGTCTTCTTTTGTGAAGCCTCTATGCTCAACATATTTCGCAATAATAGGATTCACTTCATATGAATCCATGATTTCTTTTGTATGAGATAATTCAACTTCGTGAAATATCATTTTTTCACTCCCCTCTTTCCAAAACAATTATAACGAATGGGACTCTAAAAAAAAAGTGTTACTTTCATTTACTCTTTTTGAAACTTCTCAACACCTTTAATTTGAATGTGTTAGACTATAGTCATGAGGAGGGGATTTCATGAAGAAAGATCAGTATCAAATGGATATGACGCACGGTCCATTGCTTGGTAAGATCTTAGTATTTTCTATACCATTAATGTTTTCAGGGGTGCTGCAGTTATTATTTAATGCAGCAGACGTTATTGTGGTAGGACAGTTTGCTGGTCCACGTTCTATTGCAGCAGTAGGTTCTACATCTTCTGTTGTCAATCTATTAGTAAGTTTATTTATTGGTTTATCTGTCGGGGTCAATGTACTTGTCGCACGTTTTATTGCCTCACAAAGAGACAAGGATACCCATGAAACAGTACATTCTGCCATACTACTCGCAATTGTCTTTGGATTGATCTTTGCGATTATTGGTGTAACAGGCGCAAGAATGATTCTAGAAGCGATGGGATCACCTGATGATGTCATCAATCTTGCAACTACTTATTTACGTATATACTTTGTAAGTATGCCATTTGTAGCTCTCTATAACTTTGGTGCTGCGATATTAAGAGCTATTGGTGATACAAAAAGACCACTTATATTCCTTATTGTAGCTGGAGTTGTGAATGTCATCTTAAACTTAATATTCGTTATTGTATTCAAGATGGATGTTGCAGGTGTCGCCCTTGCAACATTTACGGCAGAACTTGTTTCTTCAATACTTATTATTAATTGTTTGATGAAAACAAGTACTGTCATTCATTTAGATATCCATGCTTTAAAATTCCATAAAGATAAGGTGATTCAGATATTCAAGATTGGGTTACCTGCAGGATTACAGGGTGCTATCTTCTCTATTTCTAATATCCTGATTCAGTCATCTATTAACTCATTTGGTTCAATTGCGATGGCAGGTAATGCCGCAGCTGGATCACTTGAAGGATTTGTCTATCAGTCTATGAATGCCATCTATCAGGCATGTGTTACTTTCACAAGTCAGAACTATGGTATTAATGATAGAAAGAGAGTCGATAGAGTCCTTGCATTATGTATTGGAATAGTCACAGTTGTAGGACTTGTTTTAGGTAATCTTGTCTACTTCTTTGCGGATGAACTCATTCGTATCTATACAACAGATGTACAAGCTATTGCCTATGGTCATGAAAGATTATTATATATATGTGTCCCTTATTTCATCTGTGGCTGGATGGATGTCATAGTTGGTTCATTAAGAGGTTTAGGTTATTCTACTATTCCCATGATTGTATCTTTAATAGGTGCATGTGGACTAAGAGTTTTATGGATTCTTACTATCTTCCAATACTTCCATACACTTAATTCTATTTATTTATCATATCCAGTAACATGGGTTGTTACTGCAGCAGCACATCTTATTACTTATATGATCCTAAGAAAAAAAGCTTTCAACTAAAAAAAGCCATTCAGAAATTAATTCTGAATGGTTTTTTTATCTGGTAACTGTGCAATAATAATCGCAATAAACATAAGTACACAGCCAAATCCTTCTTTGATTGTAAGACTCTGACCTAGGATCACCCATCCTGCAAGTACTGAGAATACAGACTCCATACTCAACAAAATAGAAGCTACTGTAGGATTCATACCCTTCTGTCCAATAATCTGTAGTGTATAACCAGCTCCACTTGATAATAATCCAGCATAGAGAATAGGCGCACATCCTGCCATGATATTATGCATAGTTACATCTTCAAATAGGAACATAGGAATAGTATTTAATAATGCACATGTGAAGAACTGAATACAGCTCATCTTTACCCCATCTACTAAAGGTGAATAGTGATCAATCACAAGAATATGTAATGCGAATACACAGGCACATGCACATACTAATAAATCACCCTTACCTAAAGAAAGTGATCCTGTCATACATAATAAGTAAAGACCAATAACGGCTAGGACAACAGAAACACCAATCTTAGGACTTAACTTCTTCCCTAAAAATAAGCTAAAGAATGGTACGACAATAATATAAAGTGCTGTAATAAATCCTGCTTTACCGACAGTTGTAAACTGAATACCAAACTGCTGCAGAGCGCTTGCTAGACCTAATACAATACCACAGGCAATTCCACCTGCCCATAATTTCTTATCCTTGAAGTTCATTGTATGATCAAAGAAATAAATAAGTGGTAATAAAACAAGTCCACCTAAATAACTACGTAAGGCAGTAAAAGTAAATGGTCCTACATAATCCATACCTGCACTTTGTGCTACAAAGGCACAGCCCCAGATAAAGGCTGTAAGTAGTAGTAATAAATGATTTTTATAACGCATGATTTCCCCCTCCTACAAAGGGGTATTCTACACGAAATCATCTCTACTTACAAAAGATATTTATCTACGATTACCTTTATTCCATCATGATCATTATCTAATGTGATTTCAGTAGCCAAATTCTTAATTTCTTCTGTCGCATTCCCCATCGCAACTGCTTTACCAGCACTTTGGAATGCTTCAATATCATTTCCACTATCTCCCATCATGATTGTATTTTCAATAGGGATATTTAAGTAAGATGATAGAGATTCAAGTCCTGCACCTTTAGTAATACCTAAAGGTGTGACTTCAATAGATGTTTCTTCTACCCATGCACAGCTAACTGGAAATGATTTTAGTTTTTCTAAAAGATTGCTTGTTGCTTCAACACTTGGATTAAATAGACAGAACTTAAGAATCTCATTCTTGTGTTTATTGGCATATTCATAGATATCCTCTACAGCCTCTGCACGGCTTTCAAACATGGATTGATAGATAGCCATATTGTAATAAGACATATTCTTAATATCTTTTTGAGAGGCAATAGAATGCGACGAATCTAGTAAATACAACATCACATCCTCTTTCTTCACAATATCCATCATCTGTGTAAATACATCTGTATCAAAAGAATGAACTTCTAATGGTTTGTTGTTTTTGAAATCATAGATCAAACATCCACTCAGTAATATTCCATAATCACAGAAATCTAATTGACCTTCATAGTCTTTTAATTCTGCCAGCCCTCTTCCTGTACATAAACAGATACTCTGTCCTCTATTACTTGCTTCATTTAAAGAAGCTGCAGTATTTGGCGAAATTGTCTTATCAGACTTTAGAAGTGTACCATCCATATCAAGTGCCAAAAGATATCTTTCCTTGATCCATCCATAATGCAGACAGGCATTGTAGATACCATCTTTGTCGGCATCAGTAGTTACATAAGTGGCTTTCTTCTTTAATTCATCTATACCATTACCCATCGCAATACTTGTCCACTCTGGAATAAACATAGACAAATCATTCTTTTCATCACCAAATACGACAACATCCTTAATATCACCACCAAGATGTTCCACCATACGTTTAATACCCTTGCTCTTATCTCCTGGTTCTACAAACAAATATTCCTTATGAAAACGACACCAAGGTAACTTCTTTAAGGATTCTAGTTTCTCTTCTTCACCCTTAAAACAGGCAATATAGACCTTATAGATTTGATCATAATCACGTGGATCTAAACCCTCTACCACTTCTGTCTTCATATAAATATCATGAGTAAACTCATAAAAACGATTATCCGGTGCCAGTCTTCTTGTCTTATCATCAGGAGAAAAAGCCCATATCAAACCTTTCTTCTCACATTCATCTATCAAATCGAGACATAATTGATAATCCAATGGTTCAATACCAATCAACTGATCATCAATAGTAATACCATTCCCTCCATCACTGATCATATTATGAAAACCTAATTCATGCATATACTCATGTGCCATGCCATAACTTCTACCTGTCGCAATCGCAATAAAATGTCCCTGTGCTTCTAGCTGTTTTAAAGTATATTGTGTAGATTCAGGAATATACTGATTTCCTGGTGTTCCTACAGCCAAAGTCCCATCAATATCAAAGAAAAAGTATTTTCTATTCATCATGTACCCCTCTCTTTCGAGATACATTATACACGCATGAACATGCATTACTCAATCATGCTTTAGAATGAATAGTTGGATTCTTCACATACCATATGTTCTGGATAAATCTCCATTGCATAAGAAGTTGTTCCTGAACGATTAGGATAAAAACGTCCCCTTACACTTCCTTCAATAGACACTGACTGACCCTTTTCAAAATGGTCTACAACATATTGTGCTTTTTCATCCCAGATCACACAACGTATATAATCATAACGTGGTCTATCTTCAGTTCCTCCTTTCGTAGTAAGTAAGAAAGAACCTCTAAGTATTCCATTTCTAGATTCTTTCACTTCTGGATCAGATGTAATCTGACCTTGTAATTTAACTTCGTTCATAGTTTTATTCCTCCTTCTATATACTTATTCCCTAAAATAAGGATAAATTACTTAAGATTTTTCGCTCAGTTTAAGAAAAATGTTGCTATTCGATCATTAAATTTAGCTTAACGCCTGATTTTCTACTTTATAGCACTCTAACTCAAG
>UQGS01000052.1 GCA_900540685.1 uncultured Catenibacterium sp.
TTTCTATACAGAAATGGATGGGTTCTATGGTGTTTATTGGCAGTGTAAGAAAGAATCAGACTGTGCAATGATTGCGATGATTGGTGATGATTCAGAAGACTATTTAGCCCGTACTTCTGTAAAATGGCTTCATAAGCTTGGTTTAAATGTGATGACTATGTCTCCCGCAAAAAAGGATTATGGACATCATAATTATCCATTAGAACGTATAGAGAAAGCCATAAGATGGTTAAAATCATTTGGTAATAAGAAGATAGGAATAGTCGGTGCATCCACTACAGGAACTCTCGCCTTAACAGCTGCTTCTTATTTTAAAGATATCACACTCACAATTGGCTTAACTCCAAGTGATTTTATATGGCAGGGATTTATGCAAGGGAATAAAGATGGCTGTAAAGAATGGCCTATTGAAGGAGAATCTTTATTTTCCTATAGAGGAGAACCACTTCCCTATATACCATTTTGTTATAAACATCCTGAGTATTGGCATGTTATTGAGCAAGAAACAAAACGTACTGGTGATATGATCAATTCAAAAAAGTTGTTCGATGATTCTGAAATAGCACATCCTATCACTGAAGATGAAACAATCAAAATAGAGAATATTCAAGGAACACTATTACTCATCGGCGCAAAAGATGATGTGTTATGGGATACCGCAAAATATATTAGACGCATGAAAATGCGTCTACAAGAACGACCACACAAATGTAAGGTAGAAGCTATTGTTTATGAACATGGTACGCATTTTGTATTTCCTGAAAGCATGTTAAAGATGATGCTTCCTGTTGGTTCTGGTCTATTTGTAAAAATCGCATTTCAGTCTGCAAAGAAACATCCAAAAGAATGTCAAGAAACACGTTTGGATATAGATCAACATGTAAGAAGTGCGATTATAAAATGGAAAACTGAAAAGTAGAAATAAGGTAAGAAAATGGAATTTAAGACTTTAGGAAACAAATTAAATCCTGTTGTTCTTTTCTTTCATGCAATGGGCGTAACTGGGGAAAGCAGTATGCCCGTTGCTGAGAAATTGATTGATAAATATTATTGTATTATGCCAACTTCAACAGTGTATTGTTAAGACAGAAATACTGCAGCAAGAAAGATGAGGTACAACAAGTAGTACGATTTCTAGAAAAACAAGGTATCAAAGAGATAGAACTTATAGTGGCGTCTTCTATTGGTGCAGATTTAGCCATGGCATTTATAACAAGTGCAGAAATACCGATAAGACATATATTTTTTGATGGAGGGCAGTTTGCACAGATTGGCAAGGTGACACGCAGGATTATGGTTCCATTCTTGTATATGGCAATGAAAAGCTTGTACTGGTCAAAAGGAAAAACTCTGAAGAAAATTATGTGGTGTGATGACGATAGTATTAAACCTTACTTTATAAAAGCAGGGAAGAATCTGACATATAGTAATCTGAGAAAACAGATGGCAGATAGTCTAGAAGATAAACCTTTCCCAAAATTACCAGAAGAATTGCAGAAACATACATTCTTTGAATTTGGAAGTGTAGAAGATCATTTTAAATATAGAAATGCCGTGATGCAGACTTATTTATATGGTAACTTTCCAATTTTTAAGGGATTCAACCATATGCAATATCAAATTCGCAATCCTGATGGTTTTGCTAGAATGTTGAAAGAGATTATTAAGACGGATCAATTACCTTATTTACCATTTGTCGTGTAATTTAAATGCAAATAATTATAAGTTTGCACAACTGGTAGCTTTTATGGCGTTTATTGGAATGTAAAAAAATTCAGACTTTTCAATATTACCCATTAGATCATATAGAGAAAGCCATAAGATATCTGTAAAGAATGACCTATTGAAGGAGAATCTAAAAATGATGCTCTCTGTAGGTTCTATTATGTCAGTAAAATCGCATTTAAAATCGCAATATAATATCCAAAAGAATATCGTGAAGCACATTTGGATATAGATTTACATGTAAGAAATGCCATTGCAGAATAAAAAAATATAAATGGAGAATTGATATGAAAGATAAAATAAAAGATGCCTATGAATCATCAAAAACTATATATGATGATGTTTTAACTCAAGGCAATGTTTTCAGTAGACTCTATATAAAGCTATTTTGGAGTGGTACTGATGATAATGTGATTGCAGAAAAAGTGCTTTCTTATATTCCTGATGACTTTTCAGGACAACTTCTTGATGTTCCAGTAGGAACAGCTGTATTCACAAAGAATAAGTGGAGTTCATTAAAGAATGCACATATTACTTGTCTTGATTATAGTAAGGATATGCTTGAACAAGCTCAAACGAGATTCACTGACTATACCCATATTCAATGTATTCAGGGAGATGTAGGAAACTTACCGATGACAGATGAAACATTTGATATAGTATTATCTATGAATGGATTTCATGCCTTCCCAGATAAAATAAAAGCATTTCAAGAAACACATCGTGTATTGAAGCCAGGTGGTGATTTCATAGCCTGCTTCTATATTGAAGGAAAATCTAAACGAACAGACTGGCTTGTCAAAAATATTCTTGCAAAGAAAGGGTGGTTTACGCCTCCATTCCAGACTGAAGAAGAACTTAAAGATATTCTAGAGAAACTCTATCAAATCGTTGATATACAGATTGATAGATCAATGGTATATTTCCATTGTAGAAAGAGATGAAACATATGCGTATTGCATTAGCACAAATGAAAAATGCAGGTACAATAAATGATAACTTAGATAAAAGTATAGAATTCATAAAAGAAGCTTCTGAAAATAATGCAGGACTCATCCTATTTCCAGAAGTGCAGCTTACAGAATTCTTTCCACAATATAAGGGACAGGATGTCACTCAATATAGACTTCAACTTGATTCGAAAGAAGTAAAGATGTTTCGATCTGCAAGTAAGAAATATTCTATTCTATCCGTTCCCAATATCTATCTTGAAGAAGAAGGAAAACCTTATGATGCAAGTCTAATGATAGATAAGAATGGAGAAATCATTGGAATACAAAAAATGGTGCATATAGCACAAGCTGAACAGTTCTATGAACAGGACTACTATACTCCATCAAATGAAGGATTCAAAGTATTTGATACAGAATATGGTAAGATAGGCATTGTCGTATGTTTTGATAGACATTATCCTGAAAGTATTCGTACAGAAGCTTTAATGGGTGCAGATTTGATATTGATTCCTACAGTCAATACAAAATCTGAACCTTCAGAGATGTTTGAATGGGAACTTCGTGTACAGGCCTTTCATAATAGTGTAAGTATTGCGATGTGTAATAGAGTTGGAAATGAAGGTGAAATGAACCTCTCTGGAGAATCCATTGTAGTAAATCCAAATGGTGAAGTAATTAAAAAAGCAGGTGATCAGGAAGAAATCATATATGTTGATATTGATTTGTCTGATTCTAAGAAAACAAGAGAAAATAGACCCTATACACAGTTAAGAAGAATTGAATTTTATAAATAAATTTCCTTGCCCTAAAGTAAGGTTCACACTTTATACTTTAGTCAAGGAGGATGATACTATGAGTCAAACATTAGTTGCTTATTTTAGTGCAAGTGGTGTGACAAAGCATGTTGCAGAAGAAGTCGCAAAGATGGCAGGGGCTGATCTTTATGAAATCAAACCAGAAGTTCCATATACAAAAGCTGATCTTGATTGGATGAACAAGAAATCTAGAAGCAGTATTGAAATGGAAGATAAATCAATACGTCCTGCCATTATTGAAGATAATCTAGATGTATCAAAATATGATCATATTTATTTAGGTTTTCCTATCTGGTGGTATGTTGCACCTACAATTATCAATACATTCCTAGAAGCCTATGATTTCTCTAACAAGACCATCACTCTATTCGCAACATCAGGAAGCAGTGGTTTAGGAAATACTGTAGATGAATTAAAAGTATCAGCACCAAATGCACTCATTAAAGAAGGATTATTACTCAATAATCTTACATCTCAAAAAGTTAAAGAATTATTGGCCTTATGATTATTCATAGGGCTTTTTTGATATAATAGTGGAAAGGAGGTCTCATTATGGATAAAACAATGAAAATAACAGGTAAAGGAAAAGTATCAGTCAAACCTGATATAATACGTCTTAATATGACTATGGAAGAATCATATAAGGAATACGAAGTTACATTAAGTCAATCTAGTGAAACAACAAAAATATTGAAGGAGTTATTTGTTTCTCTAGGATTTAACAAGGAGGACTTGAAAACTAGAAGCTTTGATATTGATACTAAATATGAAAGTTATAAAGCCAAAGATCAAAGTTGGAAAAAGAAATTAGTAGGATATACCTATACACATCGTATGTTGATAGAATTTGATGCAGATAATAAGAAACTAGGAAAGATACTTTATGCTTTGGCACATGGTGTGATTACTCCAGAAATCTCTATTGAATATACAGTCAGTGATCCAGAAAAGCATAAGGATGAATTATTAAAGAATGCGATAGAAGATTCAAAGCACAAAGCTGAAGTTTTAGCAAATGCTGCAGATATTGAATTAGATGATATAGTATCTATTGATTATTCTTGGGGTGAAATCAGCTTTGTCTCAGAACCGATACAGAACTTTGCATTCGCAAGCGCTGAACAAACAACAGGTCGTACTGGATATGATATAGATATTGAAGCAGATGATATTGATGTCACAGATACAGTAACTGTGATTTGGAATATGAAGTAATATTCTATATGATGAATGAATCCACTATAGATTGAAAACCCAATAAAGAAAAATGCTGGCTAATATTAGAAGATGTAGAAAAAATACTTGATATTACCAAATGATATATGAAAAAGGAGATGTAAAATAATGAAGTTTGAAATCGTAAAAGCGAATATTGTTGATGTTGTTTCAGACGCAATTGTTTTACCTACAAATGAAGCACTTAAGGAAGGCAGTGGAACATCTAAGGCTATTTTCACTGCTGCTGGTAGAAAAGAGTTAACTAAGGCATGTGAAAAACTTGGTCATTGCAGTACAGGAAGTGCGGTACTAACATTAGCCTATAATTTGAGTTCAAAATATATTATTCATGCGGTGGTGCCTAAATGGATTGACGGAGAACATAGCGAGTATGACTTATTAAGTTCTGCATACTTAGCATCACTTAATATTGCAAAGGTGATGGGATGTGAATCTGTCGCATTTCCACTTCTAGCATCAGGTAATAATGGTTTTGATAAGCAGCTTGCAGTTCGAATTGCTGAAGAAAGTATTGAATCTTTCGAAGGTGTCAATCTGAAGAAAATCTTCCTAGTAGACTATGGCGATAACATGGAAAACTATATAAAAGCTTAGGTTATAATGTGATTATGATTCCTGCCAATGTCAAAGTGATTGATAAAAAGAAACAGCACCAGTTTAAACAGAAAAAACTGATTGCTGATGGAAAAGATGTTGCACAGGATATACTTGAAGCTCAATTAGAAAAAACGATTGAATGGATAAAGAAACCAGAAAACCAAAAGATACTATTTGAAGCCAGCATAGCAGTATTCAAGTTAGCATTTAAGAAGATTAAGAAATAAACTTTAGTAATGATTGATGTACCATTACGATATGCCCCATTTAGTGATAAGAAATTCAAACTACTCAAACGTATCATGTAAAAACTCTTCACTGATAGAAATATACTTCTCAGTAAACAGACTATCCTTTTCCCAGATGAATTCAAAATTATGCTGGAGCTTGAAATCATCTAATATGATTTCTTTTAATACACCTTGCTGTAATTCTTCTTTCACTGCAGTCTTGTACATAAAAGAAATACCACAATCTTTCTTAGTCAAACTGATGATTGTATGCATATTTTCTATCTGCGTATAATGTTTAAAATCAAAAATAGACAAACCACGTACTTTTAGACTTTCTTCAAGAATATGTCTTGTACCAGAACCTTGTTCTCGTACAAGAAGTCTTTCATCAAGAAGATCATGCAAAGTATGAGGTGTATTCTTAAACTCATGTGATACAGCACAGACCGCAATATAGTCCTCTGTGCTGTATTTTTTATGACTATATTTATCTTTAGGATAATTTCCTTCCACAATAGCCATATGAATCTTACCTTGATCTAATAGCTTCAATAATTCTGCCGTATTACCATAATGAAGATGCAGATTCATTTCAGGATGATGCTTAATAAAATCAGCCAATCTATTAACTATCGCATACTCACCAATTGTCATCGTCACACCAATAGATAATGTCTCTATGGTAGTTTTGATGCTTTTCATCTCTTTTATAATATTCTTCTCATCATTCTGCATAGTCATCAAATATTTCCTTAATATCTCTCCAGAACGTGTTAAAGATAACTGCTTGTTTGAGTATACAAAGAGTGTTGTTTCATATTCTTCCTCTAGATAATGAATATGCTGTGAAACAGCAGGCTGAGTAATATGTAATTCTCTTGCGGCAAGTGTATAATTCAATGTTTCACACACCTTTAAGAAAGTATTAATACGATAATCTAACATTCAATCACCTCATCCATAAAATATACTTATAGTTCAATAGAAATATATAATTTAAAATTATTATAGTCAAGTGATATAATGAGCACACATTTAAAGAAAGCAGGTTATTTCATGGAAACTATAAAAAAGAATATATATGGCATACTTGTATGTTTAGTTATTTCGATTCCATCATGGTTACTAGGAAAACAATTTCCAGTGATCGGTGGGGCAGTTATCTCAATAATTGCAGGTATGATTATCACAATGTTTTGGAAAGAAAAAGGTAAAGCAGTACCAGGTATCAAATGGACTTCTAAGATCATCCTACAGACTGCTGTTGTCTTATTAGGTTTTGGTATGAACTTAGGTGTCATCTTTGAAACAGGAAAACAGTCATTACCTATTATTATTTGTACAATCTCAACTTCACTTCTTATTGCATGGCTTTTAAGAACAGTATTACATGTACCTTCTAATACATCTATTCTCGTAGGTGTTGGTTCATCTATTTGTGGTGGGTCTGCCATTGCAGCTACTGCACCAGTCATTGATGCAGATGATGATGAAGTCGCTCAGGCTATTGCGGTTATTTTCTTCTTTAACGTACTTGCCGCACTATTCTTCCCAGTTTTAGGAAAAGCCATTGGTTTTGATACATTACATGGTGATGCATTTGGAATATTTGCAGGAACTGCCATTAACGATACATCTTCAGTCACTGCAGCTGCATCTACTTGGGATAGTATGTGGTATTTAGGCAGTGCTACACTCAATAAAGCCGTTACTGTAAAATTAACACGTACACTTGCAATTATTCCTATCACTTTAGGATTATCAATGATTAGAAGTAAGAATAACCAGAAATCTTCAAACTTCAGCTTAAAGAAAGCATTCCCTATGTTTATTCTTTACTTTGTCTTAGCTGCCATTATTACTACAGTCAGTCTTCATATGGGAGTAAGTAGTCAAGTTTTCTTACCTATTAAAGAATTATCTAAATTCCTTATTATCATGGCTATGTCTGCGATTGGATTAAATAGTAATGTGATTCACTTAATTAAGACAGGTGGTAAACCACTATTAGTAGGGGCATCATGCTGGTGTGGTATTACTCTTGTTTCATTACTCATGCAGCATGTGATGGGTATCTGGTAATCATTGACTTTACATACTATATTTCTTAATATAGAAATAGACTAACAGTGAGACTTAGTTCTTACTGTTTTTTAATAGGAGAATACATATGAATATTACTGTATATTTAGGTGCCTTGAGAGGTAATGATCCAATATTAAAGGATGCAGTCAAAGAACTTGGTACATGGATTGGAGAAAACAATCATACACTCATCTATGGTGGATCAAAATCAGGATTAATGGGATATATTGCAGAAAGTGTATTAAGTGCAGGTGGAAAAGTAATTGGAATAGAACCACAATTCTTCATAGATGAAGAACTACAATATGATGGTTTAACAGAGTTAATTATCACAAAAGATATGACAGAAAGAAAAACTAAGATGATAGAATTAGGAGATGCCTTTATCGCATTTCCAGGTGGTACAGGGACATTAGAAGAAATATCAGAAGTCATGTCTAAGATTTCATTAAAACAGCTTGATGCACCTTGTATATTCTATAATCTCAATGATTATTATAAAGGTATGAAAGAACTCATGTCCCATATGATAGAAATGGGATTATCTACTGATGAAAAACAGAAGGGTATCTATTTTGCGAATAGTCTAGAAGATATAAAGAATATTATTGAGAAGGAATAGTGATTTTTTTCATTATTCCTTTTATAATGGAATAAATAACAATTAAGGAGACATACAATGAATCTAGAAGGGCAGAACTTGGAATCATTAAGAAAGATGATTAGACATCTTCAAGAAGAAAATCAAGAATTAAAAGAATTATTAAAGAAATCGAACATCACATTTAATGAATCAAAAGAAGAAACGACAAATAAAAATTCAAATGAGGATGTGTGTATCAAGGATACGTATATTACTGATATTCTTGCAGCTTACTTCCTCACTTTATTTCAAGGGAGAAGAGATGTATACGCATTAAGAGGGGCTAAGGGAGGATACTTTCCACAATGTCATAATAGGTGGAAGGATCAGTGCCCAAAACAAAATAAAAAGAAGATGTCCTGCCAGGAATGCCCCTATAGAGAGTGGAAAAAATTAGATAGAGAAGTAGGAAAAAGACATTTATTAGGCTACAAAGACAATTGTACAGATGTCATTGGACTCTATCCTTTACTAGAAGATGATACATGTAAACTGCTTGTTTTTGATTTTGATAATCATGATGAAGACAATAGTGAAAATAATGATTGGAAAGATGAAATTGACGCCATCAGAAAAATATGTCATGAGAATGGTATTGATGTATTAATAGAACGTTCACGTTCAGGGCGTGGTGCACATGCATGGATCCTCTTTAAAGAATTTATACCTGCCTCTCTTGCAAGGGAATTTGGATTACTATTAATTGAGAAGGGTGCACAATCTATTAATTTGAAATCATTCAAATATTATGATCGTATGTTTCCAACTCAGGACCATAGCGAAGGCTTAGGTAATCTCGTCGCATTACCACTTCAAGGGCAGGCATTAAGACAAGGAAACAGTGCTTTTGTAGATGAGAACTGGAATCCTTACTATGATCAATGGAAATTACTAAGAACAATTCATCAATTATCTAAAAATGAGATAGAAGAATATATTTACAAGTGGAAAGAAGAACTTTCTATTCCTCAAGGTCTTCTTACAATTAATCCTGGAAAAAGAATCAAACCTTGGAAAAAAGATAAAAACTTCCATAATGAAGATGTGATAGAAAAGCTCTCTATTGTCCTTGCAGATGGTATCTATGTCGATACACTTAATCTGAAGCCTCGTATCCAGAACCAGATCAGGCGCTTAGCTGCTTTTGATAATCCTATCTTCTATAAAAATCATAACTTAGGCTATTCCAATTGGAACCAACCAAGAATCATTTATTTAGGAGAAGATCTAGACGATTATATAAAAATCCCAAGAGGATTATTAGAAACTCTCCTCAATAAGTGTCAATCATCAGATATTAAATATGAAATCATTGATAAGAGAGAAAAAGGTAAACCTATTAATGTTTCGTTTATTGGTAAACTAAGAGATGAACAGCAGGATGCTGCTTCACAACTATTAAACTATGATAATGGTGTACTTAATGCAGCCACTGCATTTGGTAAGACAGTTGTCTCTAGTTATTTGATTTCTCAAAGAAAAGTGAATACACTTATTATTATGCAGAGTGTTTCACTTATTAATCAATGGGTGGATGAATTACATCACTTTTTAGAAATAAACGAAGACCTTCCTATGTATAAAACAAAAACAGGTATAGAGAAACAAAGAAAAGATCTTATAGGTGTCTTACATGGTAGTAAAAATACCTTAAATGGTATCATTGATGTTGTATCAGTCAATTCTATTTATGATAAAGAAGGCAATAGTCGTTTGGACCAAACATATGGAATGGTGATAGTAGATGAATGTCATCATGGTGCTTCTCATGTATTTGAAGAGGTATTACGTCAAATTAATTCTAAATATGTCTATGGCGTATCTGCTAGTGATAAGAGAATAGACAGACTAGAAAAGAAAGTCTATATGCAGTTAGGTCCAATTAGACATCAATATACAAGCAGGGAAAGAATAGAAAAACAGACTATCAATCATTATGTTTATCCACGTTTTACTAGAGTAATGGCATTAGGTGAAAGTAAAGATGATCTTAATAGCGCCTATGCATTGATTTCTAAAAATGAAGATAGAAATAATATGATTATTTCTGATATCAAAAAGTGTATTGAAGAAAATAGAACACCGATTATTCTGACACGCTATAAGGAACATGCTAAATACCTTTATGAATCACTTAAGAAGAATGTATTAGATCATACATATCTGATTTATGGTGATCATAGTTTAAAGGAAAATGAAGAAGTAAGAAAAACAATACTAACACTACCTCATAATGAACCTTTTATACTCGTTGCGACATCTCAATCCGTAGGTGAAGGTTTCAATGTACCTAGACTTGATACATTATTCTTAACGTCTCCTGTATCTGGTGAACCTTTAGTTGATCAGTTCTTAGGAAGAATCAACAGAGACTACAAGTATAAAGAGAGTGCCATCGTCTATGATTATGTAGATTCACATATCCACTATTTCAATAATATGTATAAGAAACGTTTATCAGCCTATAGAAAGATTGGCTTTGATGTGATCACTGATATTGCAGAGAATAAACAAAATGTGAATCATATTTATAATTATAGTGATTATTTAGAAATATTCAGACAGGATATCCATGAAGCCAATAAAAGCATCATTATTTCTAGTCCACAATTAGATGAAAAGAAGGTATTATCTTTTATTAAATTAATCAAGGATAGACAAGAAAAGGGTGTTTCAGTCTCTGTCTTCACTAAACAGACAGATGATCCATATACAAATCATATTATAGATTTATTATATGGTAATGGTATATTTGTAGAAATTTATCCTGATTTAGATACATACTTTGCGATTATTGATCAAGAGATTGTATGGCATGGTGGAATCAATCTATTAGGTAAATCTAATATCTATGATAGCTTAATGAGAGTTAAATCAAATACTATTGCGGCTGAACTCATAATCAATCATACAAAAGCAGAAGATTGTGACTCCTAGAGCACAATCTTTTTAAAATATACAAAAATGGTATAATCTATATGAATGGAGGATGATCATAATGGATGAATATCTGAAAGAAACGCATATGCTGAATTATTCTCATCCAGCAATTCAGAAGTTAATTCATGATAAACACTGGAACGAAATAAATAAATTTGAAAGAATACAATCAATCTATAATTATGTAAGAGATGATATACTATTTGGGTATAATAGTGATGATACTATACAAGCTTCAAAAATATTGTCCGATGGTTTTGGTCAATGTAATACAAAAGGAACTTTATTTATGGCGTTACTACGTGCCTGTGATATACCATGTAGAATTCATGGTTTTACTATCGATAAGAAATTACAAAAAGGCGCCATGACAGGTATTGTATATCGTAGTGCACCTGCTCATATATTTCATAGCTGGGTAGAAGTATACCTTGAAAACCAGTGGTATGAACTAGAAGGGTTTATTCTAGATAAAGAATATCTGAAAAAACTTCAAAAACGATATACAAAATGTAATGGCCCATTTTGTGGTTATGGGGTTGCAGTGAAGGATTTTAGAAACCCAACTATTGATTTCAATAGAAACAATACCTATATTCAAAGTGAAGGAATTACTCAAGACTTTGGTATTTACGATTGTCCAGATAAGTTATTAAAAGAACATCATCAAGAGATGTCACTCATTAAATCATTGACCTACAAGTATATTGGTAGACATCTCATGAATTATAATGTAAAGAAAATGAGGAGGTCCCACTATGGCATTTAAGATAGTAAGAAATGATATCACAAAAGTTGAAGCTGATATCATAGTAAATACAGCTAATCCAAAACCTAAATGTGTCAGTGGCACAGATCTTGCGATATATGAAGCAGCAGGAAAAGAAGCACTTCTTGCAGAAAGAATGACTATTGGGCCTATTGAAAGAGGAGAGATTGCGGTCACTGGTGCTTATAACCTCAATGCGAAGTATATTATTCATACAGTAGGACCTGTATGGATTGATGGAAATCATCATGAACTTGAAATACTAGAAAGATGTTATCGTCTGCCTCTACAAAAAGCAGTAGAACTAGGATGTCAGAGCATCGCATTTCCTCTTATTTCAACAGGTGTTTATGAATTTCCAAAAGACAAGGCATTGCATGTTGCAGTATCTGTCTTCAGTCAGTTTTTAACTGAACATGAAATAGAAATTATCCTCGTTGTATTTGATAAGACCTCTTTTCAATTATCCAGCCAGATTGTAGGAGAAATCGATTCTTATATTGATGCGAACTATATCAAAGAAAGTCATATCAAAGAGTATCCTTTAAGCTACAGACGAAGTGCTCGTGTTCGTTCTTTATTTAACTCTACGTTTCACGAAGAACCATCTCTACATTTATCGAATACTTCTTTAGAAGATCAGCTCACAAACATTGGTCCATCATTTCATGATAAATTGTTTGAACTCATAGACAAAGCCCACCTAGATAATAAAGATGTATGGAAAAGAGCGAATTTAGATAGAAAACTCTTTTCAAAGATCCAATGTAACAAGAATTATCACCCTAAAAAGAAAACAGTATTCGCATTATGTATCGCATTACATCTTAATCTAGAAGAATCAAAAGATCTTCTTGCAAGAGCGGATTGGGCATTTAGTCCAAGCAGTAAAGTAGATTTAATTGTACAAAAAGCAATCATAGATAAACAATATGATATTATGGAACTCAACATCACATTGTTCAAATATACCAATGAAACTCTTGGTGCTTAACTGACGTCGGTACTTCATGTATCGACGTTTTAAAATGTCGCTTTTATGGCGACCATATCTTTTTGATCTTCACTTATACTAATAGTGTAATAAAAAAAGATTGGAGGAATATATTATGTATGGTGCAATTTTAGGAGATATTATTGGTAGTCCATTTGAATTTGATAGAGGAGATAAAACAAAGAATTTCAAATTATTTAGTAGAAGGTCTCATTTTACAGATGATTCAGTCATGACTCTTGCAGTATGTGAAGCACTGCTTAAAGTAGGGTTAGACGCAACAGTTGAAGAAATAGAAGAAGCTGTTATCACAAGTATGCAGTCATGGGGTAGAAGATATCCTCATGCAGGCAATGGTGGTTATTTTAGTCAATGGCTTAGATTAAAACATCCTCAACCCTATAATAGTTTTGGAAATGGTTCAGCTATGAGAGTATCTGCGGTAGGGTGGTTGTATGATTCTATTGAAAGAACAAGAACTGTCGCAAAAGCAGTCACTCAAATAACTCATAATCATCCAGAAGGTATCAAAGGAGCCCAGGCGACTGCAAGTGCTATATATCTTGCAAGAAATGGCGCTTCAAAACAAGAAATTAAAGAATATATTGAGAAAGAATTTCATTATGATTTAAATAGAACACTCAATGAAATTAGACCTACTTATCATATGGATGAAACATGTCAGAAAACAGTCCCTGAAGCCATTATTGCCTTTCTAGAAAGCAAAGACTATGAAGATGCGATAAGAAATGCGGTATCTCTAGGTGGAGATACAGATACACTTGGTGCTATTACAGGAAGTATTGCGGAAGCTTATTATGACATACCTGAATGGCTTATGAAAGAATGTAGAAACCGTATTAATAAGGAGATGAGAGATGTACTTGATGAATTTGATCATACTCTTTCTAGAAGAGATGATTCACTTAATACAAATAAGATGATTGAGAAAGCAATCAATCAATATTATGTTCATAATGATAAAGATGGTATGATACTACTTATGGATTCTATGTTGCATGCAATAAAACAAGGCGGAAATTTTGTAGTCCCTTATATCACAACTCATCCATTCTTATCAGAACACCAAATCAAAAAAATAAACATTGGTGATACTTTTACACTTAATCATGATGTAAAGCTCAAAATGGAAACAGTAAAGGATGTAAAAGGTAATGAATGGCTTGGAGTATTTACTTCTAGTCATGAAATGCATAAAGGCTCTAGTGGTAATGTTATGATGGACCAGCCTATCTTCACAGTTCTTGAATTAGTACTTGACTGGGAAGAGGTGAATGGAATAGTGATTAATCCATTTGGAAAATATTTCCAATTAACTAAAGATATGATTGCGATTTTGATTGGCATCTATGAAAAACAAAATAAAAGTTAAAATTATTC
>UQGS01000053.1 GCA_900540685.1 uncultured Catenibacterium sp.
GTTGGATTTATTTCCGTCTTGAAACTCTTCAGCAATTTCCTCATCCCTTTCTATCAGTTTTTTATACTTACGAAACCCATACAGCCTGCAGGAGAACACATGGAGTATTGAAACAATATCCTGCATAAGTCCTCCATCTGATTTCTAATCTAATTATAGTACAAATGGGAAATCCATGCATCAAATTCAGCTTCATGAACGCCTATTAATCGGTGTTAATAAAATTTAATTTTCACTAACCTGTTGTTTGTAGGGATTCGAATTATAGCTTTGATTTTTTATTCCATTACTTCATCTAATAAATCGTTATACGATTTACATAATCTTCAGTACACTGGTCTGCAATAATTCTTTTGCATTACAGAACTATCTTAAAAATGCAACTTGATTTAGTAAATGCTGATTGTAAGCATAATAATGCCTATTTGTTTGGATTCGGTTTGCCTTTAAAGTTCCTTCTCTAGCTCAACATTATAATATTTTAACAGTTACGCCTAAAAGTTCAGCAAAGTCCTTTGATTTATAATTTGTGATATTTGATGTGTTCATTCTAATACTTTCCTCCTATTACCATTATAGGAATAATAGAGTGGATAAGCAAAGTAAATAAAAAAGGCCTCTATAAAAGTCAAAAAAGTGCTCTTAATGAGCACTTTGACTAATAGTGGTCAACCGGAATTGAACCGATGCCTCGTCCATCAACACGTTCTGCCAGCCTAAACTATCTTCCACTGGAAAAAGTTTAGCATACTTTTATAATAACCTCAATCTGATAACACTCTATTTGATGTAATTTCCATCAAAAAAGGAATAGCAAAACGCTATTCCTTAGTGAGAAAATCCCATTTTTCTACTTCTTTTGTTTTACTTACGACAAGGAAATGATCTCCTGGCTGAATAATATAATCAGCAGTAAAGTCCATTGTCATCTTTGGTGAACCCTGAGGCTTGATACCTACAACGTTCATACCATAAACACGACGGATATTGACATTAGAAAGTGATTTACCTTCCCAGTCCTTAAGTGTCTTAATTTCTACAATAGAGTATTCTTCATCAAGTTCTACTAAATCTACAATAGAACGTCTTAATAAATGTTTCGCTAGCTTATAAGCCATTTCCTTTTCAGTATTAATAACTCGATCTGCCCCAACTTTTTCTAAGATGATCTTCTTACGTTTTGTACGTGCTTTCGCAATAACATAAGGGACATTTAATTCCTTTAATAATAATGTACATGTTACTGCTTCTTCAAAATGTTTAGAAATAGCGACTACTGCAACATCAAATGTATTGATATCAAGTTCTAATAATTGTTCACGATCAGTGACATCTGCGACGATTGCTTTAGTGACGTTGTCTTTAATTCTACCAACACATACTGGATCGATATCTACTGCAAGAACTTCTACTCCAAAGTCTTCTAATGTTTCAGCAAGTGTGCATCCAAAGATACCTAATCCTAAAATAGCCACCTGTTTTGGTTTATTACTCATGTTTACTCCTCCTAGCCAACTAGTACATCCTCATCAGGATATTTAAATTCTTTAACGTTCGTATCATGTGAACGTTTAGTAAATAAGATCATCAATGAAACAGGACCAATACGACCCGCATACATTAAGAGTATGTCTACACATTTACCTACGACACTTAAAGCAGGTGTTACAGAAGCACTGAGACCTACTGTACCAAATGCAGAGAATACTTCCATCAGGATATTCAGATAATCCTGTTTAGGTTCGCTTACAAGCATAATAGATGATGAAACTATGCATAACATCAATCCTAAGAAAAAGATAGAAAACGCTCTTACGAGTGTTCTTTTCTTAATACGACGCTGGAATACTGTTGTTTCTTCACTACCTCGATAGGTTGTTCTCATTAATAGTAATACAAGTGCGAAAGTCACTGTTTTAATACCTCCGGCAGTAGATGCTGGAGAACCACCAATGAACATAAATGAACACATTAATATTTTTGTGATTCTACTAAGTGAATACATATCAACAGTAGAGAATCCTGCAGTACGAGTAGTGACTGACTGGAAGAATGATACAACCAGCTTATCCCCTAGAGGCATTTTTCCAATAGTTGCAGGATTATTAAATTCCATACAGAAGAATAAGACTGTGCCTAATACAACTAAAGAAATAGTCATGACTAATACAATCTTTGTATGTAATGCGAGTGTTGTGAAAAGATGATGCCATGAAAATCTAGATGATCTTCTTTTTTCTTTAATATATTTATCATGAATATCTAGTACTACTATAAAGCCAAGACCACCCATGATGATTTCAAATGGAACAATAAAGTTAATAATAGGATTTGTGTTATATGCAATCAGTGATGTAGAGCCACATAAATCAAATCCTGCATTACAATATGCACTAATAGAATGCCATATACCATAATAAATGCCCTTTCCTATTCCTAAGCGTGGGATAAAGAACATAGATAAGAATATAGCACCGATTACTTCTATAGACACTGTATAAATAAAAATAGTTTTAAGTAATCTTGGAAGCATGTTTAAAGAATTCTGGTTAAGTGCTTCTGTAAAGACAAGCTTTCTACTTAATGTAATTCTTTGTCTTGCGAGGAACAAGAAAAGATATAAGAATGTTAAGAATCCAAGACCACCTATTTGAACAAGAATAATAAGAACAATCTGTCCAAATAGATTGTATTGATCTACAACAGTTAAGGGTGAAAGCCCCGTTACACATACAGCAGAGGTTGAGATAAAGAAGTTATCGAGAAAACTTGCTGCATGATGTTTATTTGCGAATGGTAAAGAAAGTAGTATAGCACCGATGACAATAACTGCAAGAAAAGAAAGAGATACTTTCTTTGGTGCAGAAAGGCGTCCAGAATGCTTTCTTTTACCTAATACGATATCTTTCATAATTAAAATTCTCCTATAATCGCATCTATTCTAACACCAAGATGTGACAATTCCAATACTAGTCTTTCTTAGAAACATAATATTCTGTAATTTCTTTCTTAGAACATTCATAGCCTACAACTAAAATAGCACCTGCAAGATCTAGAGCAAGATCCTTCATTGTATCAGCTAGAGCTTCATGTCCTTCTAATGGTTCATCATCACTTGATACGATAGTTGCACGTGTTGTGGCCATATATTGCTGGTTATTGGTATGGAAGATGTCATCTACTGTATATTCACATAACTCCCATACAGCACCCACAGCAAGTGAGAATGCGACTACAAATATATATAATAAGGCACGATGCATAAATAAATATTTAGTACGCATAACTAACATCTGTAAGAGCCATAAAGCAATAAATGAAAGGATGATACCTGAAGTGAAATGAAGTAATGAATCCCACCAGGCTATTTTTCCATAGAAGTTCAAGCCATCACCAAGTACTAATCCTAAGAATGCAAAGGCAGTAACACTGATATGTACTTCCACTGGGACTTCAAAGTTTGCGAATTTCTTTAAAAGTCTTGGTGAAATCAAAATGATACTCATTGCGATATATTGTAGTAGCGAGAAGAACAAGCGAACGCGCATCTTTTCTTTTTTTACATAGAATAAAGCAATCATTGTCGCAATCGCTAGAATAAGAACAATAAAAGATAAGATTCTTTTAAAGATTCTAACACGACGCTTTGTTTTTTCACTGTATTCAAATTCGTTATTGTTCATGAATTTTCCTCCTAGTCTATGTATTATAGCACACTTCTCCTATAATAAACCTTAATTTCATGTAAAGCAAAAAAACTCCTAGGCGCTAGCCTAAGAGTTTAAGTGAAAATCAATGTTAAGCTTTTCCTTCAAGAATAGGATTTACAGTAGTATCAATGATTTCCTGTAATGTACTACAAGATCTGTCAAATTTTTCCTGATCAGATTCAGTTAAAGGTAATGTTAAGATTTCACGGATACCTGCTCTGTTGATGATAGCTGGAACACCGATATATAAACCTTCATGACCATACTGACCTTCAAGGTAGCATGATAATGGAAGAACTGTATTTTCGTTGTTTAAGATAGCATCTACTAATCTAGCAAGAGACATACCGATACCATAGTAAGTAGCTCTCTTCTTGTTGATGATTTCATAAGCAGCATCTCTAACCTGTTCATAGATTCTCTGTAACTGGTCAAATGGTACTTCTCTTTCTTCAACTACTTCAAGAAGTGATTTACATCCGATATAAGCGTTTGTCCAAGATACGAATGAGCTATCACCATGTTCACCCATGATATAACCATGAACTGAAGCTGGGTTTACTTCGAAGAAGTTACCAATTTCATATCTTAATCTTGCTGTATCAAGCATAGTTCCTGAACCAAGAACCTGGTATGGATGAAGACCAGTAGCCTTCTGCATTACGTAAGTCATGATATCACATGGATTAGATGCTACTACGATAACACCATTGAATCCTGATTCCTTAATAGACTTACCAACTGAAGCCATGATCTTTGTGTTGATTGCAACTAATTCAAGTCTAGTCTGACCTGGTTTCTGAGCTGCACCAGCAGTTACAACGATAACGTTTGCGTCTGCACAGTCAGAATAATCACCTGCGTAAACCTTTAATTTACCGTTTGCATAAGGTAAACCATGAACTAAGTCCATTGCTTCCCCTTCTGCTTTTTCAGTATTAACGTCAACTAATACTAATTCGTCAATACCCTTGTGGTTCATTAAAGTATAAGCCATACTCATACCTACAAACCCTGTACCAACTAGAACAACCTTACGGTTACCCTGAGCAGGCATATCATTTAAATAATCTGTCATTGCCATAATTCATTTCACTCTCCTATACCTAGAAGTATAGTATAATCATTTCCCAAATACAATAAAATATTTGCAATTTAAATAAAAAAATTTAATTTAATTTTAGTTGATAAATCCATGTTTTTTTTCATGTATACGTTTTCAGCGTTTTAGAAAATGCAAGTGAAAGCGAATTCATGGTCACAAATTTATTTTATCAAAAATATAAGTTAAATTGACTTGCGGTCATTTATTAGTATAATAAAAAGTGGAGGGATTTGTATGAATGCTTTGACTGATATTAAATCTAAGATAGAGAAGAATAAAGAAGAAAAAAGAGAACGTCTACTCGCAAGTGCGACAGCTTTATTTGCAGAAAAAAATTTCAATAGTACATCTATTTCAGATATCGTGAATAAAGCTAAGGTGGCTAAAGGTACTTTTTATTTATATTTTAAAGACAAGCATGATATTAGAGATCAGATAGTAAAAGAAATAAGTAGTGATCTTTTTGATGATGCAATGAAAGAATTAAAGAAACATAATGAGATCACTCATTTTGATGATTCTTTAATATTTATTATTGATCATGTTATAGATGCACTCGTAACGAATCCAACATTCTTAACTTTAATGAATAAAGACTTATCTTTAGGTGTATACTCTCAAGAACTGACAAAGATTCTAGAAGAAACAGATCATTTAAGCCTTTATGAATTATTTAAGGATGGTGTACAAAGAGAGAATCTCAATATCAAGAATATAGATATTACATTCTTTACTATAGTAGAGCTAGTTGGTTCTACATGTTTCAGCTGTATAGTCAATAAGATTCCTTGTTCTATTGAAGAGTATAAACCCTATCTTTACGATCTAATACGTACTTTATTGAATGCTGCAAAATAAAAAAGCAGCATTTTTTTATTTTGCTGCTAAAACCTCATTCGTATAATCAAGAAGCTTCTTTGTATCTGTGTAAGTATCATTACGTGTATTTTCTTTAAATACGACTGTAATGATTGTTCTTTCTTTGATTTTAGAATAAGTGACAAGACATCTTCCTGCTAGATTAGTAAAGCCTGTCTTACCACCAATGACTCTTTCATCATAATATTGAGAATCCTGATGAGTCATCATGACATTCTGCATTGTACGATACTGATTGGATTCAAAAGTATAACTAGGTGTAGAAATAATTTCTCTTAGCTTCTTATTCTTATAGAATTCTTTCGCAATAAGAGCCATATCCTTAGTACTGCATGTTTCTTTTAGCCATCCTTTTTCTTCATAGCTGAGTCCATGCGGATTAGAGACATCCACCTTTGTACAGCCGATCTTTTTAGCTTTCTTATTCATAGCATTAATAAAACTGTCATAGCCACCCTGATAGTTTTCAGCTAGAGTAAGAGCCATTTCATTAGAACTCTTTAAAAGCATACCACGGATTACATCTTTAAAAGGAATCTGTTCTCCATCATGTACAGGTTCAGTATGTACAAAGACACGATCAGGTAAAGTCATGATGTTCTTCGTAGTGAGAATATCATCATCCTTATAATAATCTATCGCCACTAATGCACTTAATAACTTGATTGTAGAAGCAGGATAACGTGATTCCTGTTCATTTTTCGCATAGTATACTTTTCCTGATTTCGCATCCATCACAACTGCAGAGACTTCCTCTGTATTAAGTGCTGGCTGGGGAATAGTTGTTTCTTCCTTTTTAACTGTTGATTGTGAATGCGTTGTAGTTTTCTTTTTTGCTGGCTGTTTTGTTGTACACGCACAAAGCATCAAGGCCATACATAGCATCCCGATCCATTTACGATATTTCATATTTTAATCACCTCTTCGCAACATGATAACTTTTTTCGTGCCGTTCATCAATCTGATTCCGTCATTTTTCATTTTTTTTGAATAATAATATGTTATAATGATTTGGTAAAGGAGAAATAGTATGGTTAATTATCCAAACCTGAAAAAGGCACCGGTTAATGTGTCTATTCCTAAGAATCCTACCAGCAAGCATTATACTGCTTTTCGTGGGATGAGCTTAGAAGAAGACATCAACCTATCTAACACCTATTACTTATCTGTTGATCAGGCTGTCATTTATAAGAAACCGACACCTATCCAGATTGTAAAAGTCGATTATCCTTCACGAAATAAAGCCCGTATAGTTGAAGCATATTATCAGGCACCTTCGACTACGGATTATAATGGGATTTATAAAGGCAGATATATTGATTTTGAAGCAAAAGAAACTAAATCATTACGATTCCCTTTTCGTAATATTTCTGAGCATCAGATCAAGCATCTAGAACGTGTAGCGCGTCATGGAGGAATTGCCTTTATTATTATTGCCTTCACATCTGTAGGAGAAGTCTATTTGTTAGACGCTTCAATTATGATAGAGCGCTTTTTTCATGACAAGAAGCAACATATAAGTTATGATGAAGTGAAAGAAAGTGGACATCTGATTAAGCAGGGCTATCAGCCTAGACTGGCTTATTTAGATGTAATCGATGAATTTTACCTTAAGGAGGACACTTTATGAAAGTTCAATCAACCAAGGATGCAAAGCAGATAAAGAAAACAATTAAGATATGTATTATCGCCTTATGTGTTCTTGTAGCGAGCGGTAGTGGTTACCTTGGATTTAAGATTTATCAACAAATCAGTAATTTTGATATTGATAATCTAACAACAACTTCCTACTCTTCTCAGGTTTCTCAAAATGGAGAAACATATTACAAGTATGGCAGTTCAATTGGGAAATATGTCAGCTATGATGATATTCCTGAAGTGATGATTGATGCTGTAGTGGCTGCAGAAGATTCACGTTATTTTGTACATAATGGGTTTGATATTCCACGTATTATTAAAGCATTTATGTCAAATATCTTAGCTGGTCATACTGTTGCTGGTGGTTCTACAATTACTCAGCAGCTCATTAAGAAAACATATTATCCTGATGCTGAAAAAACAATCGAAAGAAAGGTTGGAGAAGTCATCCTTTCAATAGAAGCAACACAGCAGACAACTAAACAGAAAGTTCTTGAACTTTATCTTAATAAGATCTATTTTGGTAAATCAAATAGTTCTATCGGTATTTATGGGGCAAGCTACTATTATTTTGGTAAGAGCCCTGATCAGTTAACTTTACCAGAAGCTGCATTACTTGCTGGTACGATTAACTCACCTGTTTCATATGATCCATTTAGGAATCTAGATCTTGCAACTAAGAGAAGAAATATCATTCTTAACTTAATGCATGATCATGGATACATCAGTGCAAAAGAAAGAGATAATGCGAAGAATGTAAAAGTAGAAAACATTTTAAAGAATGATCCAATTCAGGCAAATGGTAAGTATGCGTCTTATGTGGATCGTGTAACTCAGGAAGTAAAAGAATTAGGCTATGATCCTAATAAGACTAAGATGACTATCTATACGTATATGGATCAGGATATGCAGGAATATCTTGATGATGTCTCTTTAGGAAAGAATTATAAGTTTACTGATAGTGAAATGCAGGCAGCTGCTTCAGTCCTTGAATCAAAGACTGGACGTATTATTGGTCTCATGTCTGCAAAGAATTATCGTGCAAATAACTCAGATGCAACTTATCTAGATTATGCTTATACATTAAAAAACAGAAGACAGCCAGGTTCTTCTATTAAGCCTATTATTGACTATGCGACAGCATTTGAATATCTGAACTGGTCTACTGGACATACAGTAGACGACTCAGAGTTCACTCAAGGTAGCTGGCATCCAAAGAACTGGGATAACAACTACCATGGTGATGTACTTCTAGAAGATGCACTCGCGAATTCTTGGAACTTAGCAGCCATTCATACATTAAATAGTGTTTTGAAAAAGGTTGGTAATAATCAGGTTGTAAGCTTCTTAAAGGGTCTTGGTTATAACATGAACGATGAAGATTTCAACTTGAACTATGCCATCGGTGGATGGAAATATGGTACAACTCCTACAATGCAGGCAGCCGCTTATGCAGCAATCTCAAATGGTGGTACTTATATCAAACCTCATACAATCCAGAAGATTGTCATTAATACAACTGGTGAAACAATCAATGTAGATGATGATATCCAGAAACAGGCAAGTGAAGGTATGAAAGATTCTACTGCCTTCCTACTTCGTCAAGTTATGACAAGCTATGTTAAGAGTAACGGAAGCTATTCAGCATTCGATATTGGTTCACAAATTGGTGCAAAGACTGGTACTTCTAACTTTGATTCAACTATCCCTGCTTTAGCTGGTAAGGATAAAGACCATTGGCTATGTGCTTATTCACCTGATTATGCATGGGCTTGCTGGAATGGTTTCCCAGCAGAAGTTTCTACTAAGAAACATAAGTATCTTGCAAGTGGTATGAATGATGCCAAGACAATTGCTGCAAAGATTGCTAAGAAGCTTGCAACACACAAGATGAAGAACAGTTACGAAACACCAAGCAGTGTTGAACAGGCACGTATGGTTAAGGGTGCATATCCTTATGTATCTCCAAGTTCTTCTACACCAGAAGAAAAAATCATGACTGCATGGTTCGTTAAGGGACATGGTCCTAGTGGTGTAGATGATGGTTCATCTTATGCAGATGAATATAAGGTACCTGAATTAACATCATTCAATGCATCATTGAATTCTAATAATTCAATTTCTGTTACATTCGGTTCTTATGATCCAGAGTTTGAAGGTAAGATAACTTGTGTTGTAGAAATCAGTGATGGTTCATCTACAAAGACTGAGACATTATCTTCTACAAGTGGTACTCTTCAGTATGATACTGAAGCTGGTAAGACTTATACAGTCACTGGTTATTATAAATTAACAAGTGGAAGCACTACTTCTAATAAGAAATCAGTCAGATTATCAACTGGTGCTGCTGAGCTTGGTACTGCTAGATTTAGCGTAACCGCAAATGGTGCAGCTGTATCAAGTGGTTCTACCATCTCTTCAACTTCAGTTAATATCAGTACATCTGGTCCTAGCACTAATACAATGATTATTTCATGTAATGGAAGTAATCAGTCAATTAACTGTGGAAGCAGTGCGACAATAAGTGGTTTAGCATCAGGTAGATCATATACTATTACTTTCACTGAAAAGAATTCTAGTGGTGAAACTAAGACAATTGGTTCTATCCACTTCACAGTACAGACAACTGAAGCTCAAAACCAGTAAGGATTCCTCAGGGAATCCTTTTTTTGATGCATAAAAAAAGAATCCATAAAGGATTCTAAAGTTTCTTGTTCTTTTCTTTACAAATATCAACTAATGGACATTCCTTACAATGAGGAGACATCGCCTTACAATGATATCTACCAAAGAAGATCATCTGATGATGTGTTTTAATCCATCTATTCTTAGGAATAGTCTTCATAAGTTTCTTTTCTACAGTAAGAACTGTATCATCTGCTTTCGCAAATCCAAGTCTTTTAGAGATACGTTCTACATGTGTATCTACCGCTATAGCGGGATACCCAAATCCTTCAGCCATAACCACATTGGCTGTTTTTCTTCCTACACCAGGCAGTGTAATTAATTCTTTATGTGATGCAGGTACAACGCCATTAAAGCGTGTCTGAAGGGCTTCAGCCATAGCCTTGATATTCTTAGCCTTGTTTCTATAAAGG
Organism: uncultured Catenibacterium sp.; assembly: GCA_900540685.1. GTDB lineage: Bacteria > Bacillota_I > Bacilli_A > Erysipelotrichales > Coprobacillaceae > Catenibacterium. The sequence continues at coordinate 10,431 of UQGS01000053.1, forward strand.
CCGATAGAATGGAGATCTGACTCTAATTCAGATAATGATGCATTTGCATAATCTTCTACAGTCTGATATTTCTCAAATAAATGAGTTGTCAGCTTATTGACTGATTCATCCGTTGTCTGTGCTGATAACATTACTGCCACAAGTAGTTCTAAGTTATTAGAATGGTTTAATACACAGCGTGCATCTGGAAACATTTCATCAAATGTATTTAATATTCTATCCTGTTTTGTTTTAATCATTTTCCCACCAGTTATAATTTCTTACTTCTTCACTGACTTCTGTCTCTTCTTCTTGATATTTCTTAATATAATTCTTAGAATGCGCCCAGTTCTCTAATACTCTTTCTATATATCTAAAAGAGAGCGCATTAGATTTAACAGCTTCTCTTAAAGCAGATACTATCATTTCATCATCATATCCACTTCTTTTAAACTGATTGATATATTCTATATCCATTGTACTCATAGTACGTCCAAACGCATCTTCAAATACTTCTACAAGATTAACTTCTTCTTTCTTTTCAACCGTTACACCTAATAATAGTTTTTCTAATGGTTTAAAGTCTATCTGTAGACTTACTCTATCAAGATAATGACGATCTATGAGTCTGATCATAATATCATCTATTTCTTGAATAGATAAAGAAGAATATTCCGCAATCTTTTGCGGATAAAGAGGTCTTACACCTAAATCCTTTAAGGTCATCATCAATAATAATATATGTGTTTCTTGATCTTTAAGTCCTATAGACTTCCCTTTTAATAAGAGAAGCTTCTTAAAGTCTATACATTGGTAATCTGACAACATTTCTATACTCATAGGCGATAATACTTCACAAACTTTCCTTCATCTAAAGAGTAATAGAAGTAATAGAGATGAGCATCATCCTGATATTTTCCAAAATAGACCAGATCACCATTCTCATAACCAATAGTTAAATGATTCACATTAACCTTATATTCATTATTGATTGTATTGATGACATCTTCCTGTTTCGCAACTGTTCCGCTATAGCTATCTACTAGCTTATATTTTGTATTATAGACCTGATAGACTTTCTTTTTTTTCTTATCTTTAATACGAATGATATAGTAGGTCTTAGAGCTGTTGTATTCATTGAAGTAATCATCATAGTCTAATTTATATTTATTAATTATTTTGTTTCTTTCTAAGGCGATATTGTTTTCATGATTGAAATAAGGAACATGTATATTCAACATACAGAAAGAGACAATAATCAATACAACAACCAATACTGCAATGATTATACGATATATCCAAATATTTTCTTTCTTATTATAATTCATAACGACCTCCATAGTGCCACTATTATAGCGCATTTAAGACTAAAAAAAAAGAGATTCATTAATTTGAATCTCGATTAGAACTGCTTAAAATCATGAATAGAATTCTTAACATACTTGCAAGAGTGGCACATACACCTGCTACATAAGTGAGTGCAGCTGCATATAACATCTGCCATGCACCTGCATATTCATTTTCATTTAAATACTGTGCTTCTAATATCGCAAGTCCTCTTTTAGAGGCATTGATTTCTACTGGTAATGTAATGATCTGGAAAGCTAAGATTCCACACATTAAGAAGAAGCCTACAAAAGCGAGCTTTGTAGAACCTAATGCAAGACCAATCATAATCGCAATCCAGCCTAAATAGTTTCCTACATTACATAAAGGAATGATCGCATTTCTTACTCTAATAGGCATATAGTTTTCATGATATTGGATGGCATGACCACATTCATGGGCTGCAACTGCACATGAAGCAATAGATGTCCCATGATAAATATCACTAGATAGACTGACACTATTATTAGACGGATCAAAGTGATCTGATAATTCTCCCTGTACTTCATATACTGGAACCTGTGTCATTCCATGAGAATCTAATATTTCTCTGGCTACTTGTGCGCCTGTGATTCCACGACTGTTTGGTCTACGACGATATTTCGCATAGGTAGATTTAATCTTTGCCTGACAATATAAAGAGAAAACCATCGCAATACCAACTAAGATTGTACCAAGCATATATCCTGGATTTGTCATTAAATAATAACTCATTTTCATCAACTCCTGATATTATTATACATGAAATATATTAACTGTATATAAACAAAAAAGATGCATTAGTTCATTGCATCTTTTAATCTATTACTTGGTTTGAAAGAAACTGTACGACTTGCAGGAATAATGATAGGTTCCTTAGTCTTTGGTGAAACACCTTTACGTTCATGACAGTGATTGATTTTAAATGTACCGAAGCCAGAAATAAGAACTTTGTCACCATCAATCATGCTTTCTACCATCGTATCAAAAACTGTATTCACAAGAATTTCAGCGTCTTTTTTTGTTAAATCTCTTTTTTCAGAAACGATATTGATTAATTCTTTTTTATTCACTTCTGTAATGCCTCCTAATAAATTATCCTTGAGTAGTATAACAAAATCTACATCTCATTTCAAGAGATAAAATACAAAAAAAGCATGTAATAAAGGACATAAAATGAATTGCTATTTTTTTGATTTATAAGCTTTTTTCCAGAACTTATTTCCTTCTTTAATGAACTGATTTTTAGAGAAAAACGTGATATCTCGCGCACTTTCTTTCTCTTTTTTTATATCTGATGCAAAGGATTTTAAGGTATTTGAAACACGCCATGTATAGGGAATATGGTCTAATAGGAAATATGCACCTATCTTTAATGATCCTTTGTATAACGCATGTGTTTTCGTACAATAGAGTGACAATATTTCATCGGCATAGTCACAATAGTCAGTCTCATATTCATCACAATAGAGAACACTATAAATATTTTTATTGTTCATGAGAGTTTCATTCTTTTTCATATATTCTAACATACATGAAGGGATGGTTTGTGAAGAGATAGGAAACATAAAAATAATTGTATGATTATTTTCTATATCTGTATCATCTATCACCTGTAGTGTTTTGATAGAGACGTTTCCTTTAAGATAATGCGCAAGCTTATATGCTTGATTATACATGATCTTATTCGTATATATTAAACCAGATAGAATGATTAATATATTATCCACGATCAACACCTCCAAATGTTTTTAAAGAATTATCTAATTCTTCTGCGCTGCAGAAATAAGTATTAATAGAAGAAATAGAATAACCAAGAAGGGAATCATTCAAGTAATTCATCAACATCTTCTGTTCCTGTAATGATATCTCACCATAGCCTATAAGAAGGATTTTCTTTGATTGCTGAGCTAATGCAGCATGACAGGTTGTTCCATCTACAGATGTATAATAGGGCTCATATGAAGCAATATTACGCTCTATAAAGGATTTTAAAGGCGTATCAAAACAACCACAATAAATATGAGTGACTAGTATAATTAAAGATGCCTGAGCAATCCATTGACTGATTACAGAAATATCATCATGATAACGACAAGGCATTCTTTTTTTGAGACAAGTATAGTCTCCTGTACAAGGACTATATTTAATATTATTAAGATTAACAATGACACTTTCTTTAAAGAGTTCTAAAGGAATATCTTTGTCAGTAATTACTATATTTTTCATATAAAATGTCCTCCCTTCAATTATCATACTAGAAGATCTGTACAAATTCAAATAAAAAAGCCCTCCTGTCGGAAGGCATAAAAAAAAGGACCTGGCAGCTTGCTATTGTCGCGTCTTCACACTATCGTCGC
>UQGS01000054.1 GCA_900540685.1 uncultured Catenibacterium sp.
TTTAAATAAAAAAAGAGAGGAGCCTCAGCACCTCCCGCGATTGCAGGCTTCACAAGTATCTGCAATCTAATCACTGAAAAACCATAAAGAGAGGAGCCTCGGCACCTCCCCCGATTGCAGGCTTCACAAGTATCTGCAATCTAATCACTAAAGTAATATAACCCATATGGCACAGTAAGTCAATTGTTGATAAGAAAAAGATGAAAAATTTCTGATAAGAAAAAGATGAAAAATTCTAGAAAAAAATCTAGAAACAAATCAGAAAGATACAAGAATAATTTTTGAGTTTTACGCAAGTCATGGAGGAATAAGTAAAAAGAATATATAATTAAAAAGAGGTGATACTATGAGAAAAAGTTCAATGTTATTTGAGGGAGGTAATGATATGGCAAGTAAAGACGGGTGGGATAAAAAATATAATCCTCACAAACAGTTTGATATTAATGTAGATGTGTATGACATGGTAGATGACTATTTAGACGCATTACGTGAAAGATGGAAGGCTAGAGTAGACCCGCTTGGTGAATGTGATGAGTACATTGATATCTCAAAGTATAACGATTTTGAAGCATATGAAAAAGCAGTTAATATTTGTCTAGAAAATCTTGAATGGCTGAAAGTTGCATCAGAATACGAAGAGTTTGATGTTCAAATGAATAATTATAAGACGGAAGATGACTATTTAGATGCTCTGACTAAGAAGATTACAGAAAAGTATGATCCCGATGATGAGTTTTACGGTCTTGATCCTCTAGACTATGAATCACCAGATGAGTATCAATGTGAAATGAATAAAAGAAAACATTGGAGACAGCAATATGATCCTTCCCATCAATATCCTGTGGATCCGTGTCATTATTATTATGAAGGAGACTATGTAGAAGCTATTAATGAATGGAAGAATGTATCAGGTTTAGATGCAGAAAAAGTATCAGAGTCTGATAATGAGTCAGTATCTCAAGATTAAGGTGATACTATGGGAAGAATATCAACATTACTTCAAACAATTAAAGATATAAACAAAGAAAGATGGGTTAGAAAATATAATCCTCACCAAAGATTTTTTGTAGATGTAGATTGGTATCATACTGAAGAAGAGTATTTAAATGCATTGCGTGATGATTGGAAATCTGAAGCAGATCCATTTGATGAATGTGATCATTATGTTGATGTATCACAATATGATAATTTTGAGGACTATGAAAAAGCAGTTAATATGTGCTTAGAACATCTTGAATGGATTGAAGAAGTATCTAGATATGACGGCTTTGATGTTAATCCTAGAAATTATAAAAATGAGGATGCTTATCTAGATGCTCTCACAAATATAATAAAAGAAAAGTATGATCCAGAAGATGAATTCTATTCCCTTGATCCTCTGGACTATGATTCACCTGATAAATATATCTATGAAGTAAGTGAAAGAATACATTGGTTGGAACTATATGATCCAGACTATCAATATCCTGTTAATCCAAGCGATTTCAGCGATGAAGAAGATTATGTAGAAGCTGTCAATGAGTGGAAGGACTATGTCGCAAGTCTTGATGCAGAATTAGATGAAGAAGAATCATTAGAGTCTCATGATATGAATGATTATCGTGATAAAGCAATAAAACAAATGTCTAGGAGACGTCCAAACTTTGTTGAGCATCATTCGGATAATAAAGAAGAAGTTATTCAAGAAGAAAATGTATCTGAAGAAGATAAACAATCTTGGAAAGATAAACATAATTCCTTTAATACATTCAGTTCAGTAGATCCTACAAAGTATGATCATGAAAGTGATTATTTAGATGATTTAAGATTAAAATGGAAAGAATACTATGATCCAACTGAAATGTATGATGTAGATCCAAAGGATTATGATAATGAAGAAGACTATATGGAAGCTATAAAGATGTATATTAAATCAAAGTATAGATGATATTCTACTATGCATATTTAGAATACTCCGACATATAATATACGCTTACATTTGTGATAAACATAAAACATGTAAATAAATTTGCTTTTTTCGCAATAAACTGTTGACAAATGTTAATATCGGATTATTATATAGGCATACATATGAAACAGAGCGTTGAACAAGATACGATTTCTAATCCGCTTCCTATAGAGAGCATCCAGTTGGTGGAAAGGATGCAGGTAATGATTATGGGACCATCCCTTGTGAGCTGTTTTCTTGAAAGATAATAGTAAAGAAAGCCGTAATTTCTGCGTTAAAGAAATAGCATTCATGGGATGTGAAGTGGTGATGTAAATCACAATCTAAGTGGTACCGCGGAAACAAAGGTTTTCGTCTTAGGCAGGTCATTCTAAGACGAAAGCCTTTTTTATATCTGTTTTATATGTATAAAGTAATTCTGGGGGGAATTTAATTATGAATGGTTTACTTTTACTTGGATTAGCAGCCCTTATCCTAGTAGTAGCCTATCTATGTTATGGTCGCTATTTAGTAAAAACTTGGGGTATTGATCCTAATGCAACAACACCTGCTGTTGCAAAAGAAGATGGTGTAGACTATGTACCAACTAATAAATGGACAGTCTTCGCTCATCAGTTCTCATCTATCGCTGGTGCTGGACCAGTTACTGGACCAGTTATGGCTATGATGTTTGGTTGGTTACCTGCATTCTTATGGGTAGTCATCGGTGGTGTATTCTTCGGTGCTGTACAGGATTTCGGTGCACTTTATGCTTCAGTTAAATCTGAAGGTAAGTCAATGGGTCAGATCATCGAAAAGTACATTGGTAGAACTGGTAAGAAATTATTCTTCTTATTCTGCTGGGTCTTCACATTAATCGTTATTGCTGCTTTCGCAGATATGGTTGCTGGAACATTCAATGGTTTCAGTGCTGAAGGAGCTAAGCTTGCACCTAATGCCAGTGCTGCTTCTATCTCTATTCTTTATGTATTTGTTGCTATGGCATTTGGTTTATTCTTACGTAAGGTTGATCTTGAAGGTTGGCCAAAAGTAGTACTTGGAATTGTATTGATCGTTGCAATGCTTGCAGTTGGTATCAAGTTCCCAGTATATGCAACTAAAACAACTTGGATCTATTTAGTATTTGTTTATATTTTCTTTGCATCTGTTACACCAATGTGGTTATTAAAAGGTCCACGTGACTACTTAACTACATTCCTATTCATCGGTATGATTGCTGCTGCAGTTGTAGGTGTATTTATGAGTAACCCAACTGTTACTGTACCAGCATTCACTGGATTCAAATCAGCTACAGGAAGTTACTTATTCCCAACATTATTCGTAACTATCGCTTGTGGTGCCGTATCTGGTTTCCATTCTCTAGTATCTTCAGAAACATCTTCTAAGATGGTTAAGAATGAAAAAGATATGCTTCAGGTTGGTTATGGTTCAATGTTATTGGAATCATTACTTGCAGTATTAGTTATCGTAATCGTTGGTTCATTACCAAACTTAAAACAGACTGGTGTCTTAGATTCAGCTCTTGCGAATATGGCTTTAGCTGATACAGCTACACCTTTCACTAAGTTCTCTGCTGGTGTTACTGGCTTAGTAGCACAGCTTGGTTTACCACAGTCTTGGGGACTTTGTATCATGACAATGTTCGTTTCAGCTCTTGCATTAACATCACTTGATGCAGTAGCTAGAATCTCACGTATGTCATTCCAGGAATTCTTCGAAGTAGAAGAAGGAGAAACTCCATCACAGCTTGTATCTGTCTTAACTAATAAATACGTTTCTACACTCATTTCACTCTTCTTTGGTTATTTATTAAGCTTAGGCGGATATGTTAACATCTGGCCATTATTCGGTTCAGCCAACCAGTTATTAGCTGCAATGGTATTAATCTCTCTTGCTGTGTTCTTAAAAGTGACTGGAAGAAAAGGTTTCATGTTATATGTACCAATGGTATTAATGTTCATCGTTACTATGACAGCTTTAGTACAGGCTATCTATGCAATTGTAATGAAGTTATTTGTCACTGGTGGATTTGTATTAATGACAGATGGTTTACAGTTAGTCGTTGCCGTATTATTAGTTGCTCTTGGTCTTATGATTACTTTCCATTCAACTGGTAAGTTAGTTAAGTCAAAAGCTGAATAATATACATTAAAGTCCCTACATCTAGGGGCTTTTTTTCATACCCTGAAAACAGGTGAAAATTAGTAAAATTAACTAATAGAATAACTTTACACGCATTAATATATTTATAAAATGTTATTAAATTAACATATTTATTACACTTAGGAATATCACAAAAATAGAAGCTATTCACTCATGAATATGTGAAATAATGCCAGTTTTGTAATTGTTAAAATCATAAATAACTATAATAGTGTTACATATTAAAAGAAATTTACAAAAGGGTATTGACGAGTAAAAAAATGTTTCTTAAAATAGACTTGTGTCTAGAGAGCGGACACAGCAAACTGCCCTGAAGCATGTTCTATAACTAGTCATGTAGAGCATGCTGGTTCCTAGAACCGGGGCACTTTGTTTTGTACAATCAGGCATGATTCTTAGGAGTCATGTCTTTTAATTTCTTTTTGTGAAAAAACTTGTAACCCTTTTAACTTCTCCGATATAATACTTAAGGTTATCGAGGGAGGAAACTATGAAACGCTTACAGATGAAATACAATTGTATCCAGTTCTTATATTGGATTACTAACTGTACGATTTTTGGTTATGTAGCCATTTTCTTACAATATAAAGGCTTATCAAATACAGAGATAGGGATCGTTACTGCAATGGGAAGTATTATGATGCTTATACTTTCAGCTAATATCTCTAATTTACCAAACAAGTATGAAAAGCTTACACCACATATTGTCATATTAGGTATCTATGCCATACTATTCGCATCATTTAGTGCCCTTTACTTTATCACATTACCTAAAGTAGTAGTGATGGTGCTTTATATCGCATTATTATTCCTAGTCACTTGTGTTGTCCCATTCCTATCACAATTCGCAATGGATTATGTCAAGATGGGTCATGACATCAACTTTGGACTTGCAAGAGGTTTAGGGTCTTTCTCTTATGCATCAAGTGCCTTTTTAATGGGATACTTAGTAGAATGGTTAGAACCATCTGTTATCTATATCGTCTTTGTTATTTCAAGTATTCTATTTATCATTAATTTGTTGATCCTACCACATTCTACTATTAAGAATGTATCAACAGAAAAGCCAGCCAATCCATTTAGCCTCATTACTAAATATAAGAAGTTCTTCTTCTTTTTACTAGGATTTGGTTTTGCGATTGCGGGTGCGACATCTTTATCTACTTACTTAATTAATATCGTTAAGAAGCTAGGAGGAGATTCTTCTTTCTATGGTATCGCGATCTTCTTTATGGCAGCCAGTGAAACACCAATTATGTCAATGGCTTATCTTTTAAAGAAGAGATTTGGTGCTGAGAAGTTGATTGTCTTTGGCTTACTCATGTATATCTTTAGAAACTTCTTAATTGCCTTAGCACCAAATCTTATTGTCTTATTAGTAGGTATGGTATTCCAGGGAGTGTCTTATGGATTACTCTTTGCGACTTATACATATTATTGTAATGACGTCTTATCTGAATCAGATCAGATGGCAGGACAGACTCTTATCACAATGATGGCTAATGGTTTTGGATTCTGTTTAGGTAATTACTTAGGTGGTGTCTTACAGGATACATTAGGACTACAAAGTATGTTGATTTTCGCAATGGTTGTTACTTTACTAGGTGCAGCTATTGGCTTATATACATATAAGTGTATGAAGGAAGATTAGTCTTCCTTTTTTTTATTCGTAAAAAATGAGTGTATGGGGTTACATAATGGTATTAAAATGGTATAATTACCACGTTATGAAAATATTACTGTTTTAGGTATTTAGTAATCTATTTTCAAACAATTAATATTTAGTGGTACAGAAAAGGGAATTAATATGAGCTTTCTACAAAAATTAGGTAAATCCCTGATGCTTCCAGTCACTATTATGCCTCTGGCTGCATTATTAAAGGGTATTGGCTATTGGATTGATCCTATCGGATGGGGTGTCAATAATCCATTTGCGGCATTTCTTATATTATCAGGTGGTGTAGTGATTGATAATCTTCCTATCCTTTTTGCGATTGCAGTCGCAATCGGTATGACGGATAAGAAGAATGGGTCATTGGCTTTATCAGCTGTGATCAATTATCTCATGGTTACTGAAATACTCTCACCAGAGGGTATTTCATTGATTTCAGGTTTACATATCACCAAAGTCTCTATTGCCTTCACAGAAACAGATAATGCGTTTATAGGGATTGTGGTAGGCTTGATTGTCGCTTTCTGTTATAAGAAATTCAATCATATAGAAATACCAGGACCTTTATCCTTTTTTAGTGGTGAAAGATTCGTTCCTATTGTTTCTGGTATAGTGACTCTTTTATTTGCAGGAGTCTTTATGTATGTCTGGCCAATGCTTTATGAATCATTTATTCACTTTGGTACATGGATGGCAGGCTTAGGACCTATTAGTGCTGGTTTATATGGATTCTTTAATAGACTTCTTATACCAACAGGTTTGCATCATGCCCTTAATTCTGTCTTCTGGTTTAATATAGCGGGTATTAATGATATCGGACGCTTCTGGGGGACTGTATCAGGAGGTATTAAAGGTATCACAGGTATGTATCAGGCAGGTTTCTATCCTGTTATGATGTTTGGCTTACCTAGTGGTGCACTCGCAATCTATCAATGTGCATCACCTGATAAGAAAAAGAAAGTAGGCGCATTGATGTTCTCTGCAGCACTTGCATCATTCTTAACAGGTATTACAGAACCATTAGAATTTTCTTTTATGTTTCTAGCACCTAGTTTATATATTGCCCATGCAGTGATGACAGGAATCATGATGTTTATCGCTGCATCATTTCATTGGCTGGCTGGATTTAGCTTCTCAGCAGGTCTTATTGACTATATATTAAGTTTCAAGGCACCTTTCTCCTATCAGGCAAACTATTTGATCTTTTTAGGAGTTATCTGTGGTGTGCTCTATTATATTGTATTTAGAACTATGATTCTTCATTTTAATCTCATGACACCAGGACGTATGAAAGAAGAAGTGGTCACACAACAATCATTTGATTATGATGATCTGGCTATCTGCTTTGTGGAAGCTCTTGGTGGTAGAAGTAATTGTATATCTGCAGATGCCTGTATTACACGTTTAAGAGTAGAAGTAAATGATATACATTCTATTAATAAAGATGAAATATTAACGCTAGGATATGAGAATGTGGTAGAAGCAGGCAATCATAATGTACAGATATTAGTAGGCACCAATGCCCAGTTCATTGCGGATGCAATGAATGATATTTTGATGTAAAGGGGACTATTATGAGAATTATTAAGATCTTCAACAACAATTCCATTGCGGCTATTTCACCAGAACTAGGAGATATTATTTTAACTGGTTCAGGAATAGGATTTCAAAAGAAAGTAGGGGATAGTGTTGATTCCACTAAAATAGAAAAGACATATATGTTTAAAGAAGACCCTCATAAAAGATTAGAAAGAGAAGATGATATCTCTCCTGATTGTTATGAGATTACGGATAAGATTGTCTCTCGCGCTATCAAGAAGCTTAAATCACGCTACTATGGGGAAATATTTCTCACTATGACAGATCATATCTCTTTCGCCTTAAAACGTAAGCAGGAGAATATTAGAATCCCTTATGTAGTACTTGGAGATGTAAGTATTCTTTATAAGAATGAGTATGAAATAGGTTTATGGGCATTAAGTTATATTAAGAAGAAAACAGGTATTACATTAAATCTAGAAGAAGCCAACTATATAGCTTTACATCTCGTGAACTTCTCAATGGACAATAATACCCATAATGCGACTAAGATATTAAGCTTTGTGACAGATATTATCGGTATTATTGAAAATAGTATGAAGGTCACTATTTCACCACAATCACTCAGTTATGCAAGACTTTCTACTCATCTAAAATACTTAGCTGAACGTATCTTTACAGGACAGGAAATAAACCTTAAAGATACAACAGAAGATATTAGACAATTATTAAAAGAGAACTTAAGACTCTCTATGTGTATCAACCGTATTGTGAAACATATAAAAGAGAAATATAAATATGATTTATCACCGGATGAACAGACATTCTTATGTATACATATTAAACGTATCATGGGATAAGTCATTCATATAAGTATAAAAAGATGCATGCTGACTTTGATTTTAGCGTAAACTATAATGAATATGAAAGAAGGAACAACCAGTAAGAGGTTGCCCTTGGATTTTATTTGAGAAAAGTAGTTACCTCAAACTTTTGCGAGGTAGCTATTTTTTTGCGCTCTTATCAATGATAATAAGAAGCATTTTGACAACAAGTGTTAGTAAAGAAACAATCAATGTTAAGAATGCTAACATGGTCAGAATTGCATCATCTATGTCTATACGATCAATGATAACCGCCTACCGTATACAGTTCTCCACATATGAGTTATATCAATTGATTATCAGAAAATGGTAATGGAATATAATGTATTGGCATGATTAAATTATCAATTTCATGTTATGCTGACTTCAAATGTCTAAAAATACCATAAAATAAGATATGAAAACGCTTGCGCAATATAAAAGATGCTGTTATACTGATTAAGTCAATGTGGATTGTTACTCTAAGCAGGCAAGACCAAATAAAGATTATGACACACATTTTTTTGTCATACTTTATTTGGTCTTTATTTTTTGTAAAAATCCATGTTTGAATACTCATTTCACTTATTAGGAGCATGAAATGAGACAAAATATAAAAAGAAAGGAGAACATGATGAAAGGAAAGAAAGTCATTACTTATGCAGTAAGTTTTCTTGTTGCATTAGGCTGTGTATCAGCTTTTCCAGTGACTGTAAAAGCTGATACAGGGTATGAAGTCTATCCTAATCCACATTCTATGAACTATAGTGATGGGGATTATGAAATGACAAGTCAGGTCAATGTTGTCTATGAGGATGGGATTGACGAAGACACAAAAGCAAGACTTAATGAAGTTCTTGCATTAAAAGGCATGAATGCAAGTGTTTCTAGTGAAAAGAAAGCTGGAAAGACAAACATTCTTGTTGGTGTGAAGGGTTCTAAACAATATGTAGATTCACAGTTTGGAACAACTTCAGATGGCTTATTTGATAAGCTAGATTCTTATGCTTTAAAGTCTGATAAAGGTACTATTTCTATCTTAGGTAAAGATACAGATGCTGCCTTCTATGGACTAACAAGCTTATATCACATTTTTAAACAGGTAGAGGGGAAAACAATCAAGAACTTCTCTATCGAGGATTATGCGGATGTTGCAAGCCGTGGATTTATTGAAGGTTATTATGGTAATCCATGGTCAACAGAAGATCGTTGTAAATTGATGGAATGGGGAGGCTATTATAAGCTTAACTCTTATTTCTATGCTCCTAAGGATGATCCTAAACATAATTCTAAGTGGCGTGAACTTTATACAGAAGATGAAATCAATACAAAGATCAAACCACTTGCAGAGGCTGGAAACAAGTCTAAATGTCGTTTCGTATTTGCCTTACATCCTTATATGTATAACGCAATTAGTTATAGCTCTGAAGAAAGATATCAGGCTGACTTAAAGGTTATGCAGGCTAAGTTTAAACAGGTGATTGATGCTGGTGTACGTCAGATTGCGATTCTTGCAGATGATGCACCTAACGTTGGTGGGGCAAACTATACTAGAACACTCACAGATATGTCTAACTGGCTTAAAGAATTACAGCCTGAATACCCTGGCTTAAAGCTGACATTACCATTCTGTACTCAGGAATATATGGGATGGGGACAGTCTTATTATGGTAACTTCCCTGAAAACGTACAGGTTATTATGACTGGTGGACGTGTATGGGGTGAAGTTACAAACGACTTTACATCTTCATTTACTAATACAGTAGGTCGTGGTCCTTATATGTGGATCAACTGGCCATGTACTGATAACTCTAAGAAGCACTTAATCATGGGTGGTTATACAACATTCCTTCATCCAGGTGTTGATCCTTCTAAGATACAGGGTATTGTATTAAACCCAATGCAGCAGTCAGAACCTAGTAAAGTTGCCATCTTTGGTAATGCATGTTATTCATGGAATATCTGGGAAACTGAAGAAGAAGCAAATAAGTGCTATAATGCATCATTCAAATATGTAGATCATAATGGTTATGAAGAAACTGAAGCATCAGCTGCTTTAAGAGAATTATCTAAACATATGATCAACCAGAATATGGATAGCAGAGTCACTCGTCTAGAAGAATCTGTAGAACTCAAAGAGAAACTCAATGCCTTCAAGACTAAGTTATCTAAGGGTGAAAAGATCACTGATGATCAATTTGATGAAATGATCAATGAATTCACAGTATTACAGAATGCATCTAAAACTTATCGTGAAAGCGGTAATGAAAGAATCAAGTCTCAGATTGTTTATTGGTTAAACTGCTGGGATGATACAACTAATGCTGCTTTAAACTATATTAAAGGTATCAAAGCTGCACAGAATGAAGAAGACAACTCTACTATCTGGGACTATTTTGCAAGTGCACAGGCTGCTTTTGAAAAGAGTAAGTCTTATGGTTTCCACTACGTAGATCATCTAGAATATGCTGAAGTAGGTGTACAGCATATCGTACCATTTATTAAGTCATTAGATTCTTATTTATCTGAAGTCGTATCTACAATCGTTAATCCAGATAAACAGATTGCGAAATATATCACTAACCGTGAAGATACACCAGCTGGTAAAGAAGACAACATCTTTGATGGTAATGCTTCTACAGAATTAGTTTATAAGAGCCCTAATACTATTTCTGCAGGTACTTATGTAGGTATCAAGTATTCTAAGGCAATTGATGTAAACCATGTCATCTTTAGAATGGGTGCAAACTCTAACCCTAGAGATACATTCTCAAAAGCGAAAGTACAGTATACAACTGATGGTAAGAACTGGGTTGATATCAATGATACAATCTATGAATTACCTAGTAATGTGGAATTAACAGACCTTAACCTTAAAGGTGTTAAGGGTATCCGTATGATTGCGACTGAAGATAAGAGTAATACTTGGTTAGGTGTAAGAGATATCTTAGTTAACCCAGCTGCTACTCCTTCTACAAGCACTGATAAGGGTACATTATCTATGACTAAGATTGATGTAAAGGGTGGTTCATTAGATAACTTATTAGATGATAATGAATCTACATATGCGCATTTTGCTGAATCTCCATATAAAGCAGGAGAAATCAAGGATTATATTCCAGTTGATGCTGCAGTAACTCTTACATTCAATAATCCTAAGAAGTTAGGTACTATCAACTTTGTACAGGATAGTGGTACTGATAAGATCACTCGCTATGCATTAGAATATACAGAAGATGGTACAACTTGGAAGACATTAAAAGAATATGCTGGTAATGATACAGTTCATTTAAATGTAGAAGATCAGGATATTACTGCAAAAGCTATTAGAGTAAGAAACCTTGAATTACATCTTTCAAGTAATACAGCAGGTTACTGGTGGAAGGTAAAGACATTCAACCATACTGATGTGGTCAATGAATATGATGACAAGGCTGTTTATACAAATACAGACTATAAGTTACATTCAAAGAGTACATTAGATCGTACTGATTTAGTGTATACAAAAGAAATGACTTTAGCACCTAAGCAGTATGTTGGTGTGAAGTTATCAAGAGTAAAAGATTTAAAACAGTTAGAACTTGATTATACAGGTGATGTTGTATTAGAAGCATCAGTGAATGCACATGACTGGGTAGAAGTCACTGATTTAAACAAGAACCTTCCAGATGCACGTTATGTACGTTTAATCAATAAGAAGAGTTCTGATGTAAAACTATCTATGAATAAGTTTGTGGTACATAGTGCAGAAGTCACTGCACCATACTTATATAAGACAACTATGACTGTGAACCCTTCTTGGGGTGTTGCAGAAGATTCTAGAAACAATGGGGCTGCATTTGATGGCAACATTGATTCTACAACTGAATTCGGTGACCTTCCTCAAAAAGGTCAGTATATTATCTATGACTTAGGTCAGATGAGAAATATTGATAAGCTTGCTATGTATTGTCAGGATAGTGCAAAGAACTATATTAGAGATGGTATTATTAGTGTTTCTAGTGATTTAGAAAACTGGACAGATGTTGTGACAATTGGTGATGGTGTTGAAAACGTGAACGATGCACAAGTGCAGTGTATCGATTCTGATGCAGGATACAGAGCATCTAGTACATATCCAAATAAAGTATATGTATCAGGTACTGCAGATCATGTACCAGCACGTTACCTAAGAATCTTATTTACAGCCTCTAACAACAATAGAGCTGTTGTATTCAATGAAATCATGATCAATGATGGAGAATATGTACCTGAAGATAATGACCCTACATTTGATTCTAATGTCGCAGAAGCAAAAGGCTATAAACCTCAGTATATGATTGATGGTGACCTTCTAACAGCATATAAACCAGGATCAAATAAAGCAGGTTATATCACTTATACTCTTTCTGATAAGCTTGATGTAAAGAAATTCAATATTATCCAGAAGGGTGAAATCAGTCAAGCAAAGGTATATGCACTTATTGATAAAGAAGTTACAACTAGAAATGTACCTGAAGAAGATAAAGAATGGGTACAGTTAGGTACTTTAAGAAAATCACTTAATGAATTCTATATCCCTCATGGTAATGTATATAAGTTGAAGTTTGAATGGGAAGAAGATCATATTCCTACTATTTCTGAAATTATTACATTAACTGGTGATGAATATAAGAGTGAATGTGCTAAGGACTTAAAGAACTACATTGACTCTTTACATGTAGATGAAGATCAGTATACTTCAACTAGTTATAAAGCATATAAGAATGCAAAAGATGTAGCACTTAATACTTATAACACTCAGATGGGTGAAAAGGATGCTTTAGAAGCAGCAAAAGCTAACCTTAAAGCCTCTTATGATGCATTAGTATTACGTGTTGATGTAACAGCTCTCGAAAAAGAAATTGAAGACATTGAAAAGCTTTCTAAAGATGACTATACAGAAGAAAGCTATAACGCATTAGAAAAAGTATTAGTAGAAGCAAAGAAACTAGCAGCTAATAGAGATGCAACTGAAGATGAAGTCAATGCAATGATTGAATCATTACGCTTAGCTAAAGCTGGACTAGTAACTAAAGCATCTATGAGTAAACAGGAACTTAGAAACTATATTGATTCTAATAACTTAAAGACTCTAGATACTTCTATTTACTTAACTTCTACAGTAAAACCATTTAATGAAGCATTAAATAATGCAGAAGACATCTTAAATAAAGAAGATGCAACATATGCTGAAGTAGAAGAAGCTTATAAGAACTTACAGGAAGCAAGAAAGAACTTAACTCTTAAAGCAACTGATACAGAAGTAAAAGCATTAGAAAACAAGATGGCTTCTTATAAAGAAGAAGACTATACAGTATCTAGCTGGAAAGACTTTGCACTCGTATTAGATGAAATCAAAGAAGAATTAAAGGCTGAACACTCAAGCGCTGAAATTGAAGCTTTCACTAAGAAGTTAGAAGAAGCTTCTAAGAAGCTTGTTGTAAAAGGTAATACAGCTGAACTTGAACTATTACTTGATCAGGCTAAAAAGACTGATAGTAAGTTGTATACAGAAAAGAGCTATAAGAACTTACTAGACGCGATTGAAGCAACTGATAAAGCATTAGAAAACAAGGATGAATTATCTCAGGAAGAAGTAGATGCATTAACTAAGAGCCTAAGAGATGCAATGGAAGCATTAGAAAAGAATGTAGAAATTACTCCTACTGAACCTTCAAAACCTTCAACTCCTTCTAAACCAGAAGAAACAACTAAACCAGAAGTAAAACCAAGTACTAAACCAGCAACTGGTGATACTACTATGGTAGGATTGTTCGCATTGTTCTCAATGATCTCATTATTAGGTTATGTATTATTAAAGAAGAAAGAAGCTTAATACTTCTAGAAGAACCTCATTGAGGTTCTTCTTTTT